>NZ_JBHNSQ010000049.1:0-105282 GCF_059085665.1 Actinotignum sp. usb-actsch-213 | reverse complement strand
AAAGGGGCTGCCGACTTATCTCACCTCGCCGTGCCGGTGAGGAAGATATGTTTTTCCGGGATGTACTTCGCGTGTACGACAAGTGCAGTACAGCTCTGAAAATGCATAGCACCCCAGCAGGGGCTCGTGTGACTATTGGGGTTTGTGAGGCCTGTGAGATTCGCGCGGGCCGGTTGTCGCGGCTTCTGGAAATCGAAGTGCAACGGCAACTACGTTAAGAAATTGTTTTGATGTCGTGGAGCTGCATCCTGTGGGGCTCGCTGTCGTGAGGGTGCATCCTGTGAGCTCTACTGTCGATGCATTGCTATTTATCGGCATCATGGCTCACATCGTCTACGCTTGTCTATGTTGAGCGGGTGATGACGCCAGGGCCGGTTAACAGGATGTACGTGGGTGACAGTTTTTCTGCGGTTTTATGTCCGTGACGTACATTCTGCGTCCCTAACGGTTCAAAATGCGCGGTTTGACACCTCTGCCCAGCCCGTGGCTGTTACGCGTGGGAGCCCGGAGGGAACGGGTTTTCCGTCAAAACATGTCATGCCACGGATATCAAGGAAGCAGGCTCGTTGAGGTACTCAAGCCTCATAGGCAGACTTATCGCTGCTGCAACAGGGCAAATCCCGGATGTAAAACCCACTTTTGTCTATTTATCCATTTAACTACCCACGCACCTGGCCTTATAGCCCAACCTATAACCCTCGTCTCATATAGTGGTCAACAGTTTGACGTGGCTTAATAATTCCCTCTAGGCTACTGGAGGTAGGTGCCCACAACGGGTATCACCTGATAACAACGCCGGCGGTACGGCCCCGGCGCCCCGATTCGGACGGAAAGGATGCACCATGGTTCTCACTGATCCTCGCTCTGCCATGACGATGCCCGCCGCCCGAATGCGAATGCTGGGCTAGCGCGGATTCCACTTGGCCTTCGGGCGATTCCGCGCGCGAGGACATCTCGCCCCGGTCCGTTACGTCTCACTGAGCACCCGCCGCTGCGGCGTCGTATCGTTGATGGGATACGCTGAGACGGACCGATCTCCATCACCACACCCAGTACAAAGGACTTTATAATGACGAAGATCAAGACCACTCATGTCGGCTCCCTTCCGCGCACCGATTCGCTGCGCGCGACCAACGAAGCACACCAGAACGGCCAAATTAGCGACGCTGAATTCAAAGAAAAGCTCGACGCGGAAGTTGCCGGCGTTGTTGCGCGGCAGAAGGACATCGGCCTCGATATTATTAACGACGGCGAATACGGCCACGTCATGACCGAAGTAACCAATTACGGTTCCTGGTGGTGGTACTCCTTCTCGCGCCTGGGCGGGCTGGAATTTACTGATAACGAATTCCACGCGGCTGCCACCGCGGGTGGGGGAGCGGTTGAGCTCGTCCCCTTCGATCAGCGCCGTGATTGGCAGCGCTTCAAGGATGCCTACACGGATCCGGAATCGGGAATTCACCAGGCCAAGCGCCAGGAAGTGGCCATGCCCACCATCACCGGCCCCGTGACCTACATCGGTGCCGAACAAACCCAGCGCGACGTCGATCTTACCCTCAAGGCACTCAAGGCCAATGGGCTTGATGCATCCTCCGGGTTTATCGCGGCGCTGTCTCCCGGCTCCGCAGCGCGTATTTCCAATACGCATTACAAGTCGGAAGATGAAGTCCTCACCGCGATGGCCGATGCCCTCCACGAGGAATACAAGATCATCACCGATGCCGGCCTGACCGTCCAGATCGATGATCCCTCGCTGGCTGAAGGCTGGGACCAGGTCAATCCGGAACCGACCGTTGCGGATTATCGCACCTGGGTGGCTCGCCGCATTGAAGCGATCAACTACGCGCTGGAAGGTATCGACCCGGAACTCGTGCGTCTGCACGTGTGCTGGGGTTCCTGGCACGGCCCCCACACCACCGATATTCCCTTCCGGGACATCGTGGACCTGTGTTTGAAGGTGAAGGCCCACGGCCTGACCTTTGAAGCGGGTAATGCGCGCCACGCCCACGAATGGAAGATTTGGGAAGATATCGCTCTGCCGGATGATAAGGTTCTCATCCCGGGCGTCGTCTCCCACTCGACGAACGTGGTGGAGCACCCCGAACTGGTGGCGCAGCGTATCGAGCATTTCACCTCGCTGGTGGGTCCCGAGCGCGTTATCGCCTCGACCGATTGCGGACTGGGTGGGCGTATTTACCCGTCCATTGCCTGGGCGAAGCTCGAAACGCTCGTGGAAGGCGCCCGCCTCGCCTCGAAGTAAAGTCTCCAAGGCAGCGGGCCTGAACACACCCGCGTCTTGAAGTACCGGAGCGGTATGTCGCTCTATGTGGAACACCGAAGGGGACCTGAACAGCTCAGCTATTCAGGTCCCCTTCTGGTATCCCTGCCGCGTTCCGGTGATCCAGTTCTATGGGGGTGCGGCTCCCGTGTGTCTCTGACCGTTTAGTTGACCGGCGATTCGCCTAGTGTTACCTCAATGGTTTGCGGGGCACCGCCGCCGCGCGAAATTTCCAGGGTGATGGTGTCCCCTACCTTATGGGTGCGCACCTGCTTGGCTACCTGGGCCGGGCTCGAAACCGATTGGCCGTCCAGGCTGAGAATCGTATCGCCTTCCTTCACACCGGCCTTCGCCGCCCCGGAATTTGGGCCGACGGCCAGCACGCTCACGCGACCTTGCTCGCTGAGTCCCACGGTAATCCCGAGGGCCGCATTCTTGCCCACGGTCACGCTATCGTCGCTCTTCCCGGCGCGGATCTGCTCCACGATGGACAGGGCGCGTTCAATAGGAATGGCGAAGCCGTACACCTGGGCGGAGGTGGTGCCCTGCGAAGCTGCACTATTCATTCCCACCACTTCACCCTGGGCGTTCATCATCGGCCCACCCGAGTAACCCGGTACCACATCGGCATCCGTGACGATCATATCCTTGAGGGTGTCAAAGCTCAGGCCGTCCTCGGTAGCCACCCGTACGTCCGTGCCCAGCCCGGTTACCTCGCCTTTAATTTCGGTGAGATAGCCCTGGCCGCGCCCGTTGCCCACAGCGCTGACCTTATCGCCCTGCTTAGCCGGGGTGCTAGCAATTTTTGCCGGGGTGAGCCCGGAAGCATCCTTGAGCTGCAGAAGTGCGACGTCGCGTTTCTCATCATGCCCGATAACGCTGGCAGCATAGGTTTTCCCGGTTGCCGGGATTTCGACCTGGATGGCATCCGATCCCATAACAACGTGGTAATTTGTGAGCACCTGGCCGTCCGCAGTGAGGACAATCCCGCTGCCGGCACCCATGCCGGATCCCATTCGCGCGTTAATAATGGCCACACCCGCCGGGCTAACTTTTTCACCCCGGTCAATCGGCCCATCCGCGCCGTGGTTACCACCCGGTAACTGGGTGGGGAAATCCCGCGGGATCGGCATATACGGTTCGGCCCCGCCCTGCTGGCGTCCGTCATTCGGGGCGGTCAGTCCGTCATTGTATTGGAAACTGAAAGGGTCTTTGACGGAAGGCGAGCTCGCCTGCGGTTCGGGAGCCAGGCCGAAATATCCCACCCCGGTGCCCACGAGCAGCGCGACCACCATACCGATAATGACAAGAATGGCGGTGGTGCCTTTCGACCGCCGTTTGACCGGCGCTGGCCCGAATTGTGGGGCGCCGCCGAATGGCGATGTGCCGCCGAATTGCGGCGCTGCTCCGAATTGCGTTCCGGCCCCGAATTGTCCGCCGTAGCTATACCCGTAGCCGGACTGCTGCTGGGAGGCACCGGGGTAGGAACTGGGATAAGTTCCCTGGTACGTGCCATGAGAGCCCTGAGGATAGGTCCTGGAATAACCCCCGCTGTATCCGTTCCCGGTGTAGTTCCCGCCGGCGTAGCCAGAATAGCTGCCTGCGGGGCTGCCTGCGGGGCTGCCTGCGTTAGCGCCCGCGGAACTGCCAGCCGAACTGCCCGGATAGGGCGGCTGCTCGGAAGTGTTCCCTGTGGAGGGAGCGCTGGGGTAGCGATACGCATTCGTGTAGCTATTCGATTGCGCGCCGCCGGCTTGCGTCCACGCATTTTGCGCGCCGCCGGCTTGGCTTGCGCTGGGCTGGCTCGGATTCACGTTCGGCTGGCCCTGTCCGGCAGGGTTCGCATTCGGCTGCTGCGCGCCCGGTTCACCCGAGTCATTACGCCACTCATCTGTCATGTGAAACGTCCTTTCCTCACTCCGCACCTAGCCGCCGCCGCGGCTGCCGCGGTGGTCCGGTCACATCGGGTAGCATGCCCGCCGAGTCTGGAAAGTTTCTGAACGTTGTCCGAAAATGCGAGCATCGCTAGTTTGCCGCTTGTCCCGCGCCCGCTCGCGCTAAATCCACGACGGCAGCCACATGTGCAGGCGCCAAAACTCATAGGAGACGGTTTGCCCGGTCCAGATCGGGTACCAGAACAGCGCCGCCAGCGTAATAAGAACGACGACGACGCCGCACGCCGTCAGCGTGCGGCGGCTAATCCGGCACCGCCACCAGCGCACGGGATAGGCGCGTATCCCAACCGGCTTATCCCAGACAAAGTCCGCGTGGCTCCAGGCGCCGTCGTCGTATCCATCCGCGCGCACGTGCCCGTTCCCGCGCGCGTGCGGGGCGCCGAGTGCACCGGTGATATAGCCGAGGCCGTAGGTGAGGGCGAGGGCTACGAAGGGGAGGAAAGCGATGGCGTAGAACTGGAAAATAGTGCGATCCATATATAGCGACCACGGCGCGGCCATGGCGAGGTACCCGCTCAGAATTGCCCAGGCGCGCCAGTCGAAACGAGTAAAAGCCACCCAGAGCACCACGGCAAGGGCGAGGAGCGCCAGCCACCACACCACCGGATTGCCCACCGAGGTGACCGCCTGCACGCAACGCTCGCCGCTCGGGCACTGCCCGGCCATTTCTTCGGAAGTCGGCCACCAGAAAGAGACCGGGCGCCACTGCACAAACCACTGCCAGACCGAGGACTGGTAGGTATGCGGGGTGGAGAGCCCGTTGTGGAAGTCCCACATTTGGCTGTGGTAATGCGCCAGGTCATTGAAAGAATTGGGGAGCCACGGGAAGGGGAGGGCCTCGGGGGTGCTGTGGCGCACGCCGGCCGCCCAACCGTGCCCCCAGGAGCGACTATCGCGGAACCAGGAGAACCAAGAGGCCACGTACGTGGCCGCGGCGGTGGGAACCAAATGGATAAAAGCGGGCATTCCCTCCTGGAAAACTCCGGCTCCTACCCAGAGGCGCAGCCCCACCGCGTGGCGGGCAGCCATACCCCAGAAGAAGGCCACCAGGCCAAAAACCGCCACGGCGTAAATCCCGGACCATTTCACCCCGCAGGCCAGCCCGAGGAATATCCCGGTGGCCAGCATCCAGGGGCGCCACCATACCCGCGGGCCCCAGGCGACCGGGCGGCCGTCCGCGCGCACCGGTCCGGCCGCGACCCGGTGCGCCAGGCGCTCCCGGATCCAATCGCGGTCACGTATAAGCGCCCAGAATCCGGCCAGCACGAAGAAAGCCAGGAGGTTGTCGAGGATCCCAATACGGGAGATGGTGATACCCATGCCATCCAGGGCCATCGCGATTCCGGCCACCCCGGCCAGCCACGGGTTGAGGAAGAGCCGCAGAGCGATGCGAACCAGCAGCGCCACCGCGAGCGTGCCGGCCAGCGCCACCATAAAACGCCAGCCGAAGGGGGAAGTTTCCCCGAACATGGCCTGCCCGACCGCCATGATCCATTTGCCGAGCGGGGGATGAACCACGTAGTCCCCGGCCGGTGACGTGTGGGAGAAGTCGCCCGCGGCGAAAGCGGCATCGAATTCGGTGCCCCCCTGCCAATCAACTTCGTAGCCCAGACGCAGCAGCGAATTCGCACCTTTGACGTAGTAGGTTTCGTCGAACATGATGCGGTCGGGGAAACCCAAGCGGAAGAACCGGGTAAAAGCGGCGATAAGGGTGACCGCGCCGGTGATCCACCATCCCAGGCGTTTTTCCCCGCGGGTGAGCCAGTCTAATCCGCGCGGGGCCAGTCCGAGCCGGCCGCGTAGCTCGTCTTCATAGCGCTCCGCGCACTCGCGCGGGAGGTGCCCGATGGGTTCGCTTCGTTTTTCGCTCACGTGCGGATTCTATCGATAACTAGGCGTCCGCGCCGTGGTGCTGCGCGTGGCAGAATAGCAGAATGAGCACAGGTCACTACGCGGGACAGCACGAAGGCCACCACCCCGATCAGCACGAAAGTCAGCACGCGGGAATTGTTCTTGCCGCCACACCCATCGGAAATGACGCCGACGCTTCCCCGCGTCTGCGCGCCGAAATTGCGCGGGCCGACACCGTGGCCGCGGAAGATACCCGGCGTTTTTACCAGCTCGCCGCGCGCCTCGGCATTGAGGTGAGCGCCCAGGTGCTCTCCTATTACGAACATAACGAAGCCGAACGCGGTGCCCACCTCATTGACCTGGCGCGCGGGGGCGCTCGGGTGCTCATGGTCAGTGATGCGGGTATGCCCTCTGTATCCGACCCCGGTTTTCGCCTGGTAGTACGCGCACGCGACGCCGGTCTTCCCGTGACGGTGGTTCCCGGCCCCTCGGCTCCGCTCACCGCGCTCGTCGCTTCGGGTCTTCCCACTGACCGTTTTACTTTCGAAGGTTTCCTTCCGCGTAAAACCGGGGAGCAGGCCGCCGCGCTCGCGGCTCTGGCCAGCGAAGAACGCACCATGATTTTCTTCGAATCCCCGCGCCGCCTAGGTGCCACCCTCGCCAATTTCGTCACCGCTTTCGGTGGCGGGCGCGAAGCGGCGGTATGCCGGGAGCTCACCAAGACGCACGAGGAAATCGTGCGCGGGTCCCTGGCCGAACTCGCGCGGCGTTTCGAAGCGGGGGCGCTCGGGGAAATCGTCGTCGTTGTAACCGGAAGTAGCGCGGCGGAAAGGGAAGAACAGGTGCGCACGCGGGCCGTGGGCGACGTCGCCGAACTGTGTCAGCTCGGCCTGCGCCGCAAAGACGCCGCAGCTTTCGTGGCCGCTCGCACCGGATTGCGCACGAATGAGCTCTACCGCGCCGCGCTCAACGAGGGCGATTAAAGCGCGAAAATATGCGGGTTTAGTGGGGTTTAGGACCTGAAAAACGCAGCTAAACCACGTTCCACCCGCGCTCCACCCGGATTTTCCTAGCGCGCGTGACCCAGATCATGCACAGTAAAAACAACCCCCGGGGAACCGGGGCCGGGACATGATCCTCTCGCCGCGAGGCGGGTACGGGTTGGACAGCCAACAGTGATCCCAGGGGCCAAAGAAGACCCCGTTACCGCTGGCCGCTCTGCCCGAACGGGACCACGGACCGCGCAAGGAAAGGAACGACAATGGCTGTCAATATCCGCGGACGCAACTTCCTCAAGCTGCTCGATTTTACGCCCGATGAAATCCGCTACCTGCTGCGTCTATCCGCGCAGTTCAAGGAACTTAAGCTCAGCGGTACCCCGCACCGCTACCTCGAAGGCAAGAATATTGTGCTGCTCTTCGAAAAGACCTCCACCCGCACCCGCTGCTCCTTTGAAGTGGCCGGCATGGACCTGGGCATGGGAGTGACCTACCTGGATCCGGGCAGCTCCCAGATGGGCAAGAAGGAATCCATTGAGGATACCGCCCGGGTGCTTGGCCGCATGTACGACGGCATCGAATACCGTGGCTTCTCCCAGGAACTCGTGGAAGAAATGGGCGCCAAGGCCGGGGTGCCGGTATGGAACGGCCTGACCGACCTCTTCCACCCCACCCAGATGCTCGCCGATATCCTCACCGTGCAGGAAAACTTTGAGGACGGCATTAAGGGCAAGAAGTTCGTGTTCTTCGGCGATGCGCGCAATAACGTGGCGAACTCGCTTATGGTGGTCTGCTCGAAGCTGGGTCTCCACTTCGTGGCATGCGGCCCGAAGGATCGCATGCCCGAAGAGTGGCTGGTGGATACCTGCAAGGAACTCGCCGCGGAGTCCGGCGGCAGCGTAACGCTCACTGAAGATGCCGCGGCTGCCGCGGCTGGCGCCCACGTGATCTACACCGATATTTGGGTATCCATGGGCGAACCGGACGAGGTATGGGCCTCGCGTATCGCGGAGCTGGAAGCTTACCGCGTCACCCAGGAACTCATGGACAAGGCAGATCCGGAAGCGATCTTCATGCACTGCCTGCCCTCCTTCCATGACACGAACACCACTATCGGCGCAGAAATCGCCAAGAAGTTCGGAGTGACGGAAATGGAAGTGGAAGACCGGGTCTTCGAAGGTCCGCGTTCGCGCGTCTTCGATGAAGCGGAGAACCGCATGCACACCATTAAGGCCGTTATGTACGCGACCCTCTCCTAGGAGGGTTCAGGCACGCGCCCGCGCGGCCGTGCCGAGATAAGCGCGGGCGACGATGCCGGGGGAGCTGGCTGCAGGTAGCAGAGCCACCCCACGGCGCGTCGCCCGCGCGTGAAAAGGACAGATGATGACTCAGGAAAATATCCACACCGCCGGCGAGAAAATTGTGGTCGCGCTGGGCGGCAATGCGCTCGGGAAGACCCCGGAGCAGCAGCTGGAACTTATTAAGGAAACCGCTCGGTCCATCGTGGATTTGGTGGCAGCCGGCAATGACGTCGTTGTCACCCACGGAAACGGTCCGCAGGTGGGCATGATCAAGGTCGCAACAGATAATTCGGCGGCCGCCGGGGAAACACCGTCGATTCCCTTCGCCGAATGCGGCGCCATGTCCCAGGGCTATATCGGTTACCACCTCCAGCAGGCCATTGAGGCTGAACTCGCGGCGCGGCAGATTGCCCGCCCCGTTATTTCGGTGGTCACCCAGACTGAGGTGGACGCCGCAGACCCCGCTTTCGGGCGCCCCACCAAGCCGGTAGGGGCCTTCTTCACCGAGGAGCAAGCCCGGGTGCTCATGGAGGAAACCGGGAACAAGTACGTGGAGGATGCCGGGCGCGGCTGGCGCTGGGTAGTGGCCTCCCCGCTCCCCGTCTCTATCGTGGAACGCGATGTTATTAGCTCCCTCGTGGCGGCAGGCACCATCGTGATCGCGGCCGGTGGCGGCGGCATCCCGGTGGTTAAGGAAGGACCGGGATACCGCGGAGTTGCGGCCGTGATCGATAAGGATCGCACCGCCGCGCTGCTGGCACGGGAGGTCGATGCCGATACGCTCCTCATCCTCACCGCAGTGGAGGCCGTTGCCATTGATTTCAACAAGCCCACTCAGCGCGACGTGCGCGAAATGACGGTGGCTCAGGCCCGCCAGTACATCGAGGAAGAACAATTCGCCCCCGGATCCATGCTGCCCAAGGTGGAGGCTTGCCTCGAATTCGTGGACGGCGTGGCTGGCAAGCGCGCCATTATTACCTCTCTGGAAAAGGCCGAACAGGGTATTTCCGGGGAGAGCGGCACCGCGATCATCGCTTAAGTCCGAAGGACACAATCATGACAACACGCACAAACGATGCCACAGCCGGCAATGGGGCCGGCGGCATGGATAACAACCTCGCCCCGGACGGGCGCGAACACCGCAGCGGCCGGGAGGACGCTGCGGGCGTCGTCGTCGCGGATCATGAAAGCGCTGCCGCAACCGCCGGCAGTGGCGATTCCAATGACGGCGATTCCGGTGCGAAAAAGACACGTAAGAAGCGGCGCGGTATTACGATTCCGGGCGCTTTCACGATTCTTTTCTTCCTCACCATCGTGGCGGCTATCGCCACGTGGCTGGTGCCGGCAGGCTCCTACGCGAAGCTGAGCTACAGTTCGGATACCGGCACTTTCTCGGTGCTGAGCCCACACGGGGATACCACCGAATATCCGGGTACCCAGGAAACCCTGAGCGAATTGGGGATGGATATTGATATCTCCCAGTTCACCTCCGGGGCCCTCAATAAGCCGATTTCGGTTCCGGGATCTTATGAATCCCTCGAGCAGAACCCGGCCAGTGTTGCCGATATTCCGGTCGCCATGGTGCACGGCACGATCGAAGCGGTAGACATTATGGTCTTCATCTTCGTGCTCGGTGGCCTGATCGGGGTGGTGAGGAAAACAGGTGCCTTCGAGTCAGGGCTCATCGCGCTGACGAAGAAAACTAAGGGCCACGAATTCCTCCTCGTCTTCGCGGTTGCCGTCTTCATGGTGGTAGGCGGATCGCTGTGCGGCCTGGAAGAAGAAGCGGTGGCCTTCTACCCAATCCTGGTACCAATATTCTTGGCGATGGGCTACGACTCGATTATCTGCGTGGGCGCCATCTTCCTGGCCGGGTCAATGGGAACCACCTTCTCCACCATCAACCCCTTCTCCGTGGTGATCGCCTCCAACGCGGCAGGTATCCCCTTCACGGACGGCATTATCTGGCGCGTGGGCGGCTGTATCGTGGGCGCCATCGTGGTGGTGTGGTACCTGCATCGCTACGCAAAAATGATTAAGAAGGACTTCACGAAGTCCTATGTGTACGAAGATCACGAAGCTTTTGAGAAGCAGTGGGCGATGACCACCCACTCGGATGATGTGCCAGCCTTCAACTGGCAGAAGAAACTCATCCTCGTGCTCTTCGTCTCCGCCTTCCCGATTATGGTGTGGGGCGTCATGGCTATGGGCTGGTGGTTCCCGACCATGGCGGCATCCTTCCTCACCATCACCATCGCGGTTATGGCGATTTCCCTCTTCGGGAAGGACCGGCTCAATGAGAAACAGCTGACGGACGCCTTTATCGAAGGATCTTCGAGCCTGGTGGGCGTCTCGCTTATCATCGGGCTGGCGCGCGGCATCAATATCGTGATGAACGACGGGCTGATTTCGGATTCGCTGCTCCACTCGGCAACGAACCTGGTCTCGGGGATGTCCGGCCCGCTCTTCATCATTATTATGCTGCTGATCTTCTTCGTGCTCGGTTTTGTGGTGCCTTCCTCCTCCGGTTTGGCCGTGCTGGCCATGCCGATTATGGCGCCGCTGGCCGATGCCGTGGGTATCCCGCGGTGGATCATCGTTTGTGCGTATCAATGGGGTCAGTACGCGATGCTCTTCCTGGCACCCACGGGCCTGGTCATGGCAACCTTGCAGATGCTCGATATGAAGTACCAGCATTGGTTCCGCTTCGTGTGGCCCATGGTGCTCTTCGTGCTCGGCTTCGGCGGGGCGGCCTGCGTGGCTCAGGTGCTTATCTACGGCGCATAGGCGCGAAGAATACGGCTAAAAATAGCCGAAACGCGTGGCTCCGGCGGCCTTGGTACCGCCGGGGCCACCGCGTGCATTCCACGGCCCGGGATTTCCGGTAGCGGCGGTTAATGCTTTTATAATGTGACGGTACGGCGCGAGGCACTCGCGCTCGCGATCCCGCGTGGTGGGCGACCGTGGTGGAATCGCGTGGTGAAGGCGACGGAGCTATGCAATGACGATTGGGCTGTTTTATTACACCTGGATGGTGGGACTCTTCATCCTCATGGGTTCGGCGACGGCGCTTGCGTGTTACCTCGTTTCGCGCCGGCGCATGTTTTTGTGTTGCGCCGCACTTTTTCTCGTCTATTTTTTCGACGTCGCAACCGTGGCCCGCACGGACTTCACCCACCCACGCAATATTGACAGCGTTTACCACATTACCGCGCCCGTGGAATCGATTACCCTGGGCGCGCTACTCATGGGCCTTATCTGGCTTACCTACGCCACGTTCATGACCGAACCGGAAGTGAAAGTGGAGTGGCGCAGTGCCCTTATCCCGGCCGGGATTTTCGTTGTGGGGAGCGCTGGCGCCTTAATGATTCCCGACCCGGGCTGGCGGGAATTTGTGTTCTTCTCTATGCGAGGCATCGTGGTCATAGGGATCCTCAGTGCGGCAACGTGGAATTACCTGCGTGCCACCACCGGGGTAGAGAAAATCCGCCAGCGCCGCCACCGGTGGCTCTACGTAACCACCTGGGTGACGGTACTGGGGACCTTCGCCTGGAATATTACGTTCATTTTCCTCGTGGCACCCCAGGCGCATAGCGCTTCCGCGCTCGCCTTCCTTCCCGAGCGCAATTTCCTGGAAAACCTCATGTATATCTGCTGGGTCATCCACGTGATGCGTTTCGGGGTGCGGGTGCTGCGCATCCACTTCGACCGGCCCCCGGAAACCGTCAACCACCTGGAGGAAGATTTCATCGAATCCTCCCTGGTGTTCTATTCCCAGGCGCGCGGACTATCGAAGCGCGAAGAAGAAGTACTCGGCTACCTTATGCGCGGGAAAACAAATGCCCAGATCTCCACTGAGCTCTACCTGTCTCCCTCCACTGTGAAGGTACACGTGCACAATATCCTCAAGAAAAGCCAGGTAGCTAACCGTGAGGAGCTGGTGAAAGATTTCTGGCGCTCGGTTTAGCGGGCCGCTTGCGGGCCGGCTGGCAGACCCGCGTTATTTCGCGGAGTCCATTCCGGGGCGGTAGTCGATATCGGAGAAATCGAAATCGGACTCATTGACTTCATCCGAAAAGTCGATATCTTCATCCTCTTCGGCGTAGTCGTCGAAATCGTCGTCATCGTAGAGCTCGTAATCTTCGTCGAGGTGCTCGAGTTCTTCCTCGGCAGCTGCTGCGTCGTCGTACGGATCATCGAATTCATCCGGCGCCTCAGACTCTTCGTAAAAACCGAAAGCTTCTGAGGATTGCAGCTGCTCTACGCCCGCTTCGTCCATCTCTACGCGGGCCGCGGCCCCGAGTTCCGGGGAGGTGGGCACGGTGAGGTCGGAAAAAACGCGGGTGCGGAAACCGTTACGGACCGCATCAATCGCGGTAGCGCGCACGCAATGCGATTCGGCAATACCCACCACGTCGACATCCGTGACCTCGGCGGTGCGCAGCACGTCTTCGAGGAGATTGCCTTGCGGATCGGTGCCCTCGAAACCTGAATAGCCCGAGGCGTACTGGCCCTTCTTGAACTGGACGTCAATGGGAAGAGCCGCGATGGATTCGTGCAGCTCCGCCTCCGGGGTATCGGCCACACCGTGGGGCGGCCAGCTATCCACAAAATCCGGATTTTCGGAAAAATGCGGGCCCGGATCAATATGCCAATCCTGGGTAGTGGCGATGAGAGCGTATTCCTCGGCGTTATCGGTGACAAAATCTGCAATGCGTTCGGCAACGGCGTTACCGCCATCTACCCCGAGGCTGCCGCCCTCGCAGAATGTGGGTTGTACATCAACAATGATGAGTGCGCGGGTCTCATCCATAGTCATCCTCCTGATGAAGCGGGTCATCACGCGGTGCGCGGCGGCCGGATGGTCAATCACTGTGGGAGCACCGCGCCCTTATAGTTTAGGCGCGGGGATGCGGGCGCGCTAGCGGGCACGCTTGCCGGTACGCACGCAGGCACGCGTGGTAGCCAGCTAGCGGGCGCGCTCGCCGACACGCTAGTAGAATGGTGGCTATGACTCATATTCTCTCCGCTGTTGCCTGGCCGTATGCCAACGGCCCGCGCCATATTGGTCACGTTGCTGGATTCGGTGTTCCCTCGGATGTGTTCTCTCGCTATATGCGCATGGTGGGGGAGGATGTCCTCATGGTCTCGGGTACCGATGAGCACGGCACCCCGATTTTGGTTTCGGCCGACGCGGAAGGAATCACCCCGGAAGAACTCGCGGACCGCAATAATCGCATTATTGTGGAGGACCTCGTGGCGCTCGGGCTTTCCTATGACCTGTTCACCCGCACCACCACGGTTAATCACGAGCGGGTTGTGCAGCAGATGTTTGAGGTATGCCGCGATAACGGCTATATGGTGGTGCACTCCACCCCGGTTGCCTTCGATCCGGAAACCGGGAACACTCTCCCGGATCGCTATATTGAAGGCACGTGCCCGCTGTGCGGTAACACCTCCGCACGCGGGGACCAGTGCGATAGTTGCGGTAACCAACTCGATCCGCAGGATCTTATCGACCCTGTTTCGAAGGTTTCCGGGAAAACCCCGCAATTCCGCGAAACCGAGCATTATTTCTTGGATTTGCCGGCGCTCGCGGAACGCCTGGGGCAGTGGCTTGATGAGGTGGAAGAATCTGGGAAGTGGCGCCCGAACGTTATCTCATTTTCCAAGCACCTTCTGGAGGATGTACGCCCGCGTGCCATGAGCCGGGATATTAGCTGGGGCATTCCGGTACCCGGGTGGGAAGATCAGCCCTCCAAGCGCCTTTATGTGTGGTTCGACGCCGTTATCGGCTACCTATCCGCCTCTATTGAATGGGCTCGCCGGCGTGAAGCGCGCGGAGTGGGGAGCCGGGAGGATTGGCGGGCCTGGTGGAATGATGCGGAGGCCCGCTCCTACTACTTCATGGGGAAGGATAATATTGTTTTCCATTCCCAGATCTGGCCGGCCGAACTTCTCGCCTATAACGGGGAGGGGAGCCGCGGCGGCCAGCCCGGGGCTTTGGGCACGCTCAACCTGCCCACCCAGGTAGTGGCTTCGGAATTCCTCACCATGGAGGGTAAGAAGTTCTCCTCATCCAAGGGTGTGGTTATTTACGTGCGTGATGTGCTTTCGCGTTACCAGCCCGATGCGCTGCGCTACTTTATTTCCATTGCCGGCCCGGAAACTTCCGATGCTGATTTCACCTGGGCGGAATTTGTGCGGCGTAATAATTCCGAGCTGGTGGCCGGTTGGGGGAACCTCGTCAACCGCACCGCGGCCATGATTGCCAAGAACTTCGGGGAAATCCCGGCGGCCGGGCCGCTCGAGGATGTGGACCGGGAGCTCCTGGAGGTGGTGGAAGCTGGATTCACCACCGTGGGTGATGCCATTGCCGCGCACCGCCAGCGCGCCGCGCTCACGGAAATTATGCGGCTGGTGGGGGAGGCCAACGGCTACGTTTCCGCCACAGAACCCTTCAAGATGAAGGATCCTTCCCAGCGTGAACGCCTGGGCACGGTGCTGCACACCCTCATCCAGGTGGTTTCTGATCTCAATACCATGATGAGCGTATTCCTTCCGCATTCCTCGAATACGGTGGATCGGGTGCTGGGCGGGGCCGGTGATATTGCCCCGATGCCGCGCCTGGAAGAAGTCACCGACCTGGATTCCGGTAAGCCCTACCCGATTATTACCGGGGATTATTCCGATCCGCATCCGTGGGCGCGGGTGGAAGTGCAGGTTGGCACCCCGATCTCGAAGCCGTCGCCGGTCTTCGCCAAGCTGGATACCAGCGTGGTTGATGAGGAACTGGAGCGCCTCGAGTCGTTGTTGAGGGCTAAGCGTGTGCAATGAATCGGTACGGGGCGGGGCCGCGCGTGACGCGGCACCGAATGGAGCGGTTCCGAATGGTGCCGTGCGCAATGAATTAGCGCCGGAAGAATTCGCGGCCCTCTCCGCGAAGGAGAAAAAGCGGGCCCGCCGCTGGTACCTGCCCGATGCTCCGGCCCGGCTTGCCGGCCCGGTTATCGATAACCACACCCATATTTGGGTGCCGGCTGGGGAGGGGCAGGCCGGCGGCTCGGGTCCTGCTCTTACCCCGCCGCGCGGGCGAATGCTGCCGAGCGAGGAAGCTGCCGCCATGGATGCCGCCGGGGTCTGCCACGCGATTACCTGCGCCTGCGAGGTCCCGGATCTGCTGCCAACGGTTGCGGTAGCGGAAGCGGACCGCGCCCATTTTTCCGCCGCGCTCGCGATTCATCCCAATGAGGCCGCCCGGCACCGCGGGATCACCGCGACCGGCCCGGATGGTTTAGCCCAGGAGCTCGCCGCACACCATGCCCTCAGCCTGGAGGATGCCATCGGCAGGGTGGCGGAGGCGGCCCGCTCCAGCGCCGTCGTTGCTATTGGGGAAACCGGGCTCGATTATTTCCGCACTTCCGAGGAGGGCCGCGCTGCCCAAATCGAGGCGTTCCGCGCTCACCTCGCTCTCGCGCGCGAGCTTGACCTGCCCGTTCAGATTCACGACCGCGAAGCCCACGCCGATTGCGTGGAGGTGCTGCGCCGTGACGGTGCCCCGAGTCGCGTAGTTTTCCACGCTTTTTCCGGCGACGCCGCGCTTGCCGAGCTGTGCAACCAGGAAGGCTGGTACGGAAGTTTTGGTGGGCAAATGACCTACCCGGCCAATGATGAGCTCCGCGCGGCCTTCCAAGCTTTTGATCCAGCGCTACTCCTCGCGGAAACGGATGCCCCCTACCTCACGCCGGTGCCCTGGCGCGGCCACCCAAACGCCCCCTACGTGATGGCGTGGACGGTGCGTTTCGGAGCTGAACTACGCGGCATGAGCGAAGCACAATGGTGCGCCCAGCTCCTGGAGAACACCGGGGCGGTGTACGGGGAACTGGGCGCGGCCTTTTAGGTTTGGGGTTTAGCCGGTGCTACGGCTTAGTTAGCTCTGCGGCTCCCTAGCTCTGCGGGCTTTCAGATTCGGGAGTTTGGGTGGAAGGCTCGCTTTGGGCAGTTGGCGCGGCTTGGTCGGAAGGCTGCTGCGCTTGCGGCTGCCCGCTACCTTGCGCAAGGAATCCCTGCTGTGCATAATCCTGCCGGCCGTAATTCTGGCCGTATGCCTGCTGCCCGTAGGCTTGCTGGCCGTAGGCTTGGCGGGACTGCTGGGCGTAAGGCTGCTGGCCCTGATATTGAGCTTGACCCGGGTAGCCCTGGCCGTAGCCCTGCGGGTACCCCTGCATCGGCGCGCCCTGTGCCGGGTACCCCTGCGCCGGATAGCCCTGCCCGTAGGGCTGCGCTGCGGGATAGCCGGGATAGTTTGGATAGCCCGGGTACGCGGGGCGCGCGGATTTCTTCGCGGACGTCCCCGCAGCCACACCCTGAGTGATCCCCACCAGCGCCAGAACCAGGGCCAGTGCGCCGGTCACCCAGAAAAGCACAGTGTACTGCGCCCCGAATTCGCGTAGCGCACCCACCGAACTATCCAAGGAGAGCGCCACGAGCCCACCCAGGGTGATCGCCCCGCCCAGCGGCGCCATCCACGAAAAAGCCTGGGCTGCCCGGCCAGCGGTGAACAAACCGAGCACTCCCGCCAGTAGCGCGAGGAGCAGACCGAAACCGTACAGAATCACGGGCAGCCACACGCCACCCGGATGCGCCAGACCAAATATAGAGGCGTTATCCTCCCCCATAGCTAGGGCCGGTGTGAAACACAAAATAATAAGAGCGATGCTCAGCACGGTGGTAAGAGCCGCCAGGCCGCGCAGTGCGCCGGTGCCACGCTTTGATGCGGAGGGAACGGGGTAGCTCGGAGGGACAGGCTGCTGTGCGTATCCGGGATATTGAGTGCTCATAGCCTTAAATGTAATCGATGTAACGCCCGCGCTGGGGGCGCGTTAGCTATGTCTCCCTGCCAGGGCCTCCCCAGCCCTACCCGGCAATGTGAAATAACGCTCAGATTACGGTGCGTCAGCTGGCGTCGTCGTCGTACCACGCACGCAAAAACCGCGAGAATTCGCGGAAAAGTCACGCGAGCACCATGTGAGCGTTCTTGAAAATCTCAAGAAAAACGAGCCTTCCCCTCCGAATCATTGTCCAAATGTTACGAAATGGTTACACTCGATATAGTTTCGTTATAAAAGTGAGGCCGGAGGGTACTCGCGCAAGCAACGGAGGAAGTTTAGTGGGGCGTCACAGCGCACAGGGAATGGGACTCGAGCAATTCGTTCGGGCTGAGGTTCGTACCCCGGGTCCGCGGTCGCGGGCTCTCATGATGGAACGCGGCGCGGTGAGCGAGGCGGTTCAGGCCGCGTTGGCCATTCGGCCGCAGGCCACCGGTACCGCATTCCAGGCACCCGCCGCGGTGGAGGATTCTGCCGCGAACGCCCAGCTCAACGCGTTCCCGCTTAGTCGGCGCGGGGTTGCTGCGCTCGGGGCCGTGCTGCTGGCCGGTAGCGGTATTGGCCTGATGTCGCATATGTCGATGCCCGCCAATGCGTACGCGGATGGTTTCCCGGTGGCTCGCGCGGCCGGCGCCACGGTTTCCGAATACTCTTTCACCGTTAATTTTGAAGGCGAAGAACGCACCCTCACCACCACGGCGGGCACCCTCGGGGATGCGCTGCAGGAAGCCGGGATCACGGTTTCTGGGGACGACGTTGTTTCGCAGAGCCTCGCCGCGCCGGTAACGCCCGGCTCCAAGGTCACCATCACCCGGGTGGAAAAGCGTGTGGTCACCGAAGAAGTCGTGGACGCGCACGGTTCCACCAAGGTGGACGACGCCGCGCTTGCCAAAGGCACCACCAAGGTGGAAACAGAAGGCAAGGATGGCATTTCTGCCAATACCTACGAAATCCGGGTGGAAAACGGTAAGGAAGTTGCTCGTACCCTGACCTTCTCCGCGGTCAAGCAGGCCCGCGTGGATGAAGTGGTCAAGGTAGGGACTTCGGAAAGTGCCGCCGCGGTGGCGGGCGCGAGTGCTGATGGGAGTGGCGCGGCCTCGGTGGCCAGCGTGGTTCCGGCCGGCACCGCCCAGGAAATTGCCTCGGGTATGCTCTCCGCCTACGGCTGGGGTCAGGACCAGTTCTCCTGCCTGGTCACGCTGTGGAACCGGGAATCGAATTGGAATCACCTGGCGGAGAACCGCTCCTCGGGGGCCTACGGTATTCCGCAGGCGCTGCCCGGCTCCAAGATG
Organism: Actinotignum sp. usb-actsch-213; assembly: GCF_059085665.1. NCBI lineage: Bacteria > Bacillati > Actinomycetota > Actinomycetes > Actinomycetales > Actinomycetaceae > Actinotignum > Actinotignum sp. usb-actsch-213. The sequence goes on along the minus strand of NZ_JBHNSQ010000049.1, from coordinate 86,719 downwards.
GCCTCCGCCGGCGCCGATTGGCAGACCAATCCCGCCACCCAGATCCGCTGGGGCCTGGGCTATATTGAGGGCCGCTACGGCAGCCCCTGCGCTGCGCTCGGGCATTCGAACTCCCGCGGGTGGTACTAAGCCTGTAGCGCTAAGCCTGCAGCCCTGATCCGTTACGTAACCGGTACGCAACTGCCGCTACTCAAGAGCGGTATTGCGCTGGTGCCGGGGGACTTATACGCTCATGATTATGAGCGCCACGATAACGATTAGTGAAAAACTAGCGCGCGATATTGCGGATATCGCGGCTCACTACGGAATGCGCGAAGAGCAGGTGTTACGCGAAAGCCTGGCGGCTCTTCGCAGCGAGCTTGAGGTCGCTGACCAGCTTGATGCACTGTATTCCAAGCGCGCTACCGCGATGGAGCGTTTGGGAAATTGAGGCGGCTCAACGAATGCGCGGTGGAACGCTGGTTGGCGCGGCGTGGATTTTATGTGCGCTCCCGGGCGGGGCTGCGCTCCTGCTTCCAGGGTGCCTTCGGGAAAATGTACGGGGTGGAACTGTACCCGAGTCCGCACGAAAAAGCCGCGAAAATCCTGCTGGAAGTAGAAACCCAGCATCCGCTTTTTGACGGAAATAAGCGGCTCGGGGCGCTGCTATGCGAAGCGATCCTCAACGAGTTCGGCTTCGCATTGATGATGAACGACGACGCGCTAGCTGACATGTGTTTCGCTGTCGCCGGAGGTCAATTACGGGATCTGGAACAGATAGCCGAGTTACTCGAAGAGAATTCGCGGCCGGGGTTTGTTAATGATTTGCATCCAGCACCGAAAGCTGAATAAACGTGACTATCGGGGTATACAGTTACACCATGAATGTGGTGAGAAGCACGGTGTTGGCCGGTGGGATGACGCTTATCTCGATGGTCGGGCTGCGGTCAGCCGGTCTACCCTGGTACGCCTGGGTTATTCAATTTGTGATTCTCGTGGGGGCCGGGTTGGCGTGGGGGAAATTCCTGGTTGGAGAATCTGCGGAATCTGGGTACACACAGGATTTTGAGACTTCCGGGGGTTCACCGGATTCCGGGGGTGTAGCTGGCCGGCAGCAGCGCCGCGCACTCGCCTTGCTGATCGGGGCAGTGGCTGCTGTGGTCCTTATTCTTGTGTATCTCTGCTTGGTTATGTGGGCGTGACCAACCGGGGGTAGGGGCCTTATAAGATCGCATGCTCCGTAAGTAGCTGTTTGAAGGGAGGCGGTTAAAAATGGATTGTAAGACCCTCATAGGTTTTGAAGCTGTGAGCTTGGTGTATTCGGTAGCTGGCAAGCCTAATAAGGTTATTTTTGATGATCTTACTTTCTCGGTGGAGCCCGGGAGCATTATGGCGGTAGTTGGCCGCTCGGGCTCGGGGAAAAGCACCGTCCTCGATGTGGCGTATGGAAAGCTGCCTCCCAGTTCGGGAAGGGTCTCCTGGTGCGATAGGGATCTCAGTTCTTTGCGTGAAAGCGAAGCGCAACATATCCGGCGCGCAAATATTGGGTACGTGGACCAGAAAGCGCTTTTACTAGGCGACCTAACTGTCCTCAAGAACGTTATGTGCGGGGGCGTTGATAAGACCACTGCACACTCATGGCTGGAAAAGCTTGGCGTCGCAGATATTTCGGAAAGCCGGGGAGCGAAGATTTCGGGTGGTGAAGCTCAGCGGGTAGCGCTGGCACGAGCGCTTGCAAAGCAACCTGATCTACTGATCTTGGATGAACCCACCTCGTCGCTCGACCTGGGAAACGCGCACGTGGTTGCCGAGATCTTACAGTTGGAGGCACGGCGGGGAGCCGGTATTCTTGTCGCCACTCACGATGACGTGATTGGGGCCATTGCTGACACGAAAGTGACCCTGTAAATGTTCCGGCCCAGTTGGAAGCGCAGTTCTGTTTACGTGCTCATAGCGCTGTTTTGCTTCGCGTGGGTCTTTGCCTCGCACATGGCATACTCCCTTGCCGGGGCCAAAATGGATGACGAATGGCGTGGACGTTACGACATTCTGGTCACCGATAAAAAGGCAGGCGAAGCTCTCTATTCCTCACGTGATAAAGCCGGAATGACGCTGCTGGAACAAAACTATGCAGCGCAGACCTTGCCGGAGTTGGAATCGCGAATACTCGAAGAAGTGAGAAAAATTGAGGGTGTGTCAGTCGCGGCACCGGTTGGTTTTCTCGGCAGTTACAAAGGATTTTGGGTACTTCCGCAAATTGCGTCGGATGGAATAGATTTCCAAACGTCACCTGTGAAGAGTTATCGCGTTACGTGGCAAGTGCGTGAGTCAGAAACTAAGGTTTTGGATAAAGGGACGGCGCAATATGACCTCGACGCCACAGGAATCATTGCTCGGCCCACGCCCACCGGCGGTGAGCCCACTGGAATTCAGTCGCATATAGGCATGCGACCAGAGCTCTACCGGTATCACTATCCAAGTGTCACCATCCCGGATGAAAACTCGGTTCTTCTCACGGCTTTTGCGCTGCCCGATGTGGCAACCAGTGTCGCAGTAGTAGATCCCGTATCGGAACGTGAACTTTTGGGATCGTCGGGAAAATGGCTCAATCCTCTCATTGAATTTGACAAGGTAGTTGAACGTAAATCAGACCTAGGGGACCGACTTAGCGCAGATGATCTCGCGGCTCTTCCGAACGGTGTTGTAGTTACTCAGCAAGACCTTTCTCTGGCACAGGAAGCAAGATCGGGAGAAGGGAGCGAGGTGATTGCGCCGCTCGCTGCAATGCCAGGAATGGCAGAACGTAGCCGCCCGGTCCCGTGGCGGGCATACGGAATGAACTCTCAGATATTTGGATACGTTGCTAACCAGGAGTTTTCACCGAATATCTCTATTTCTGTTGCCATAGAGAGCATTGACGAGCATGGAAACGCGGTGGACACAGTCGAGCAAAACATTGATCTGGCGCATGACAATGGCCCCTTTGGCTCGCGTGCGTTTTTGCTGCCTCTTCCAGAACAGGGTGGTGAAACCTATGGGCGAATAACTGAAAACTATACCAATGGGGCCTATGTTACTGCCGATAACGTTTTCGCTCCGAAACTCACTCCGGTTCCTGCGGGAGAAACGGTAGCGGAAGATGAAGCTTCGCGGCGAGCTCAGGCTGACGAGGAATATCGGGCTAGCTTTGTGGCGAATCCCGTAGGGATTGCTCCCCTTTATACTTCTTATAACGAGTCTGACTCTCTAGCCACGCAAGTAACTCCGCAGGAGCGTGGCGCAGAGATTACGTATCGCGCGACCTCTCCCTTAGACACCTCTCTTGGCTCGGTTGTTCGTGACGGTGGCGCACCTTTTGAGGTTGGCGAGTTCACTCCGCAGCAAACAAAAACCGATGACATACCTGGCATGGAGCCTCTCGGGGCGCTCGGACTCTATTCTTCAAATCACCTGATACAGGGAAGTGAACGAATCGACCACCTCCGCTCGGGGCTCGGTGTTGCGCTGAACCCACCATCGGCAGTGGTGTCTTACGAAAGCGCGGAAGCCCTTGCAGAGGAACTCCCGATCAACGCCATTAGGGTACGAGTCGCAAATCTTGAGGACCTAACTCGGGAAGATGCGCTAGTAGCTATCGGTAAAGTGGCTGATCGAATCCGGTCCTTAGGTGTAGATGCCAGGGTAGTGGCAGGCTCATCACTCGGGACTGCGAAGATTTGGGTACCGCAAACTGCGGGCCAAACCGATAGCGAGACCGGCCGTCAAGAAGTAGAAGCGCTTGGCTGGGTCGATCATCGCTATGTTGTGCTAGGCGCGGCGGATTTCATGGCAAGCCTCCTCACCACTCTAGTGCACTCAATCGCGCAGGCTGGCGGCTTCCTCATCATCGGCGTGATCGCGGTGGTGGGAGCGGTGGAATTTGCCGCGAGACGAACCAGATTCAATGTTCTCAAAAATCAAGGATGGTCCTCATCCTCATGCCTTGCAACCGTTCTTCGGGAAGAAGCGTGGGGGCTGATTCTCCTCGCATGTGCCCTTGTAACGACGGCACTGTTTTCAGTGGCGGAACAACCTCGATTACTAGCAAGCATCCCACTTGTTTGCGGGGCTGTTATCTATGCGCTCCTTCTTATCCTTCCGCTTCGTTACGCCAGTCGAAGGAGCAGCTCGAATCTTCCGCGAATCTCTCTTCTAGGCTGGTTAACCGTTGCTGAGGGACTGTTTATCGGAGTGTTCTGCTCGCTTCTTGGCGAAGTAGTAACAATGATCGCTTGGTTCCGAAATGGGGCCCGCGGGCTAGATATTGGCGAAGCTCTTGTTGAAGTATTGCTCCCAGTGCTTGTGGTCCTGGTGGCAGCGGCGGGCCTGGCAGTGAGCGTGCTGCTTCTCCTGGCGCGCAGGAAACAAACCGCTGTGCGGGACCTCAAAGAATTTGTGTACTGGAACCTGGGCTGGAGTACAAAGAAGATCCGTACCGTGCAGGCAGGTGTCTCATTCATCGTGGCCATGTGCTGTGCCTTAGTTGGTTGGATCGTCTCCGTGACATTGATCGGAGCCGGAATGGACCGCGGCCTGTATTGGATTGTTTTTTCTTCAGCTGCTGTCGTCCTGGTTCTCATCAACGGTCTCGGTGTGAACCCATCTACTCTCCCGCGCCGTTTTCGCGCGAGTCTACGTTTGCAGCGCTGAGAGGCGGGAAGGGACTTTCGTAACCCTGGGAATCGGCCATTCCTCCGGGCCTCGCTTCGAGAGTGTCAGTTAGCCGGGTACACTGCATCTGTGGTCGCCAATCATATTACTCAACAGGACTCGCCCGGGAACACGCAGCCCGGCAGCACACCGCTCGGTAGCGGCCCGGCCGGTGATACCCCGGCTGGCAGCATCCCGGCTGGAACTGCCCTCCTCACCCCGGTGGACGTGCGTGCGCTGTGCACGGCCCTGAATATCCGCCCCACCAAAACCCTGGGGCAAAACTTCGTGCACGACGGCGGCACCGTGCGCAAAATCGTGCGGGAAGCCGGGGTGGGCCCGGGGGATAAGGTCCTCGAAATTGGCCCGGGCCTGGGCTCTCTCACCCTGGCGCTCCTGGAAAGCGGCGCCTACGTATCCGCGGTGGAGATCGACGCCGCCCTCGCCGCAGCTCTCCCCGATACCGTGGCGCGCCGCCACAGCACTCCGGAGAATTTCGCGCTGTTGCACGCGGACGCCCTGAGTATCACCGGGCCCGAGCAGCTCGCTTGCCCGCCTGCGCTCCGCACTGGCCAGACCGGGGCCGCGGCCACCGGCACCGTAACCGCCAGCACTGGCGGTCCCGGCAGCACGCAGACCTTCGCCCCCACCGCTCTGGTGGCCAACCTTCCCTATAACGTGGCGGTGCCGGTGCTCCTCACCCTCATGGAAGCCCTGCCCAGCCTGGAAACCATCACCGTGATGGTGCAGCTGGAAGTCGCCGACCGCCTGGCTGCCGCCCCCGGCTCCCGCACCTACGGCGTGCCCTCCGTGAAAGCCGCATGGTACGGCAGCGCTACCCGCGGCGCGAAAATCTCCCGCCACGTTTTCTACCCGGAGCCGAATGTGGATTCCGCCCTTGTTCACCTGCGCTTGCGGCCCGTGCCCGGTACCGATGACCTGCGCGAACGCGTTTTTAAGGTAGTCGACGCCGCTTTCGCTCAGCGGCGTAAAACTCTGCGCAGTGCCCTGGGTTCCTGGGCCGGCAGCCCGGCCGCCGCCGAAACTATCCTCCAGCGGGCCGGGGTATCACCCCAGGCCCGCGGGGAAACCCTCACCATTGACGATTATGTGCGGATCGCGCAGGCCCGCGAACTCCCCAACTAAAAACCCCATTCCAAGGACCACCAGCTATGGCACATTTACTTTCGGTACATGACGTGGGCGTCAGCCTGGGAAGCAGCGATATTCTCAGCAACGTTTCCCTGAGTTTAGAGGACGGCAGCCGCATAGGCGTCGTCGGCCCAAACGGGGGAGGGAAAACCACGCTGCTGCGCCTCATCACCGGGCGGCTTGCGCCCACCAGCGGCGAGGTGATCCCGACCAATACCGCGACATTTGCCACGCTCACCCAGGCCGATGAGCTGCCCGATACCACGGTGCTCGAGGCGATTCACGCCGGAACCGCCCGCCACGAATGGGCCAGTGACGCGCGGGTGCGGGACCTGCATGCCGGGCTGCTCCCCGATATTCCCCTCCAGGCTCGGGTGCGTGAGCTTTCCGGCGGGCAGCGCCGGCGGGTAGCCCTGGCCCATACCCTCACCCGCGAGGCAAATATTATTATTCTTGATGAGCCGACCAACCATTTAGACGTGGAGGGTATTACTTTCCTGGCGCATTATATTAAGGAACGTTTCGGTGGGCCGCGCCCGCGCGGGGCGCTGGTGGCCGTCACCCACGACCGCTGGTTCCTAGATGCGGTGGCCACCCGCCTGTGGGAAGTGGTGCCCGGGGTGGAGGGTCCGCGCGGGCAGATTCCCGGCCGGGTGGAAACCTACGAGGGTGGGTATTCGGATTATATTTTCCAGCGGGCCGAGCGGGAACGCCAGGCCGCACTCGCCGAAGAAAAACGCAATAACTTATTGCGGAAGGAACTGGCGTGGTTGCGGCGCGGCGCCCCGGCCCGCACCTCCAAGCCGCGTTTCCGCATCGAAGCGGCGGAAAATCTTATTGCGGACGTCCCGGCTCCGCGCGATACCGTGGAAATGACGCGCATGGCAGCCTCCCGCTTAGGCAAAGAAGTGGTCAATCTTGAGGACGTCAGCCTGCGGTACGGGGTGGGTCCGGAAATTTTACGCGGGGTGACCTGGCGGATTGCGCCGGGCGAACGCGTGGGGATCTTGGGCGCGAACGGTGCCGGGAAATCCTCGCTGCTCGCGCTCATCGCCGGGCGGCTTGAGCCCACAACCGGGCACGTCAAACGCGGCACCACCGTGAAACTCGCCGAACTATCGCAGCACACTCGCGAACTCGACGAGGTTGCGGATTTGCGGGTGGTGGAGGCCGTGAACGACGTCGCAGCTCGCGTGCAGGTGGGGAAGAAAGAACTCACCGCGAGTCAGGTGACCGAGCGGATGGGATTCACCCGCGAACGTGCCTGGACGCGGGTCAGTGAACTTTCGGGCGGGGAACGGCGCCGCCTCCAATTCATGCGCCTGCTCATGGCCGAACCGAATGTGCTGCTCCTGGACGAACCGACGAATGACCTGGATACCGATACCCTCGCCGCGATGGAGGATGTGCTGGATGGCTGGCCGGGAACCCTCATCGTGGTCTCCCATGACCGCTACCTGCTCGAACGCATGACGGACCGGCAGATCGCGGTGCTCGATGGTCACGTGCGGGATTTGCCTGGCGGTGTGGATCAATATTTGCGGCTGCGTGAACAGGAACGAGAAGAGCGTGAGGGCGCCGGCGGCGTGAGCAACTCCGGGGCTGCGCCCGCCCCCTCCGGTGCCGGATCTGAAAAAAGTGCGAGTGCCCTCCAGCGCGAAGCCCGCAAAGAAGTGCAGCGTATTGAGAAACGCATGAACCGGCTGCGCGAGCAAATCGCCAAGCTGGAGGAGCGCAGTGCCGCCTGCGCGGTCAGCGGGGACTACGAGGAACTCGCGCGGATTGGCAAAGAGCTGAGTGAGGCAAGCGGCCAGCTTGACGAGCTAGAAGAACAGTGGCTGGAGGCAGCTGAAATAGCCGAGGGCTAAGGCGGGCGCACCCACCCAGCCAGAGCCGCCCTTCGGCCAGGTATATACACGTGGGGCCCGGGAGAAATCCCGGGCCCCACGTGCGTCGTCGTACTATATGAGAACTTAGGCGGCTTTACGGAAAATCTGCGTGAGCTTGACGCGCTCACCCATCCGCAAAATCGAGCGTTCGTAAATCTTGCCGGCCAGGATCGCCAGCAGGAAGACCCCAAGTGCGTTGATGCCAACCGCCGCCAGTTCTTCCACGAGCGGGACCTCGCCGACCGCGGTGCGCATCGGCATCATGAACGGACCGAAGAAGGGCAGCACCGAGAGAATCTTCGTGATCGCGGCCTCCGGGAGCGCCGGAATGAGGTAGATAGCGGTGTAGAAGGGGATGAACTGGACGAACATAACCGGGGTGTTGATTCCGGCCAGGTCTTCCTGGCGGGACACCGTGGCCGCCAACCCGCCCACCAGCGCGGTGGCGGTGAAATAGCCGAGTACCATCCACAGGACCGTGCGCGCCACCATCCCGGCCAGCCCGAATTCCTGGAGGAAACTGAGATCGGGAACCAGCCCGGAAATTGCCACACCGGTAATAATTGCGCCGATATAGCCGAAGAGGATCACTACCCAACCGGCTCCCAAGCCCAGTACTTTGCCGAGCAGCAGGACGCGCGGGCGGACCGTGGTCAAAATAATTTCCACCACGCGGGAAGATTTTTCTTCGACGACGCCGGCACCAACCGCGCCAATTCCACCCATCACCATGAAGAAAATCAGCATGGCACTCACCGAACCGATGAGGAAACCGATGGGATTAGCTTCGATGCCGGAGGGAGTGTAATTCACCGTCTGCACCTGAAGATTATTAATGGTATCCAGCTGGGCGAGGACCGTGGCATCCACCCCGGATTGTTCCAGCACGTAGGTGCTCAGCACCTTCTTGAGAGCGGGAAGTTCCTTCGGATTCGGGGACGTGGCCACGATCTGCGGATCGAGGGCGGTACCGGAAATACCGATCTCCGCTTCCGGTTCTTCAGCCGCTAGCTCGGCGGCGATATTAGTGGTCGGGAGGGCGGAAAAACCGGCGCCCTCGAGGTAGGGCTGGAGCTCCGCGGCGCTGGCTTCCAGGTAAATGCCCTGGGCTTGCGGGGCCGGGGCGGCTCCGTTAGCTTCATCATCCCCGCCCAGGAAGACGCGGCCCGCGAAGCCGGCCACAATAGCAATCACCCACATGACCGCCAAGGAAATCATGGTGGCGCGGGAAGCGAAAACGTTCTTGAACTCGCGTGCGAAAACGATGCGTACCATTACTTAGCCTTCTTTCCGAACAGCGAGCCGAACAGGCCACGCTTTTTCTTGGGGGCGGCCGCATCACCTTCCTCCGCGGAGGGCACCTGAACAACGTCGCGGAACAATTCCGTGAGGTGGGGGCGGCGCTGGGTGAATTCCACCACGGTGCCGGCGCGCTGGGCCGCATTGAGAAGCGCGGCGGTGGGATCGGCGATGGTTTCCGCAGCGGCCGTGTTGATACCGGTTCCTGCGGTGATACCGGCGGTCGGGGTTTCCACGAGCACCCGGGTAATCCCGGCGCTCAGCGGCGCCTCCGAGGTACCGGCCAGCGGATCGGGATGGACGGTAAATCCGGCCTGGCTGAGGGCCGTGTGCAGCGTGGCTTCCTCGGCACGTACCGCCAGCGCGTAGGGCGGATTACCGGAATTTCGCAGCTCATCGACGGTGCCACGGGCCACGATATTTCCACCCGCGAGAATCCCAACGCTATCGCAGAGGCGTTCCACCAGATCAAGCTGGTGGGAGGAGAAAATAACCGGAACACCCTCATCGGCCTTCTGGCGCAGCGTGTCACTCATGGTGCGCACCGCCACCGGGTCCAGCCCGGAGAAAGGTTCGTCAAGAATGAGGAGTTCTGGATCGTGAATGAGGGCGGCGGCCAGCTGCACGCGCTGCTGGTTACCGAGGGAAAGTTTCTGGACGGCATCCTCCCGGCGTGAACCCACCCCGAGGCGATCCGTCCAGCGTTCCATGGCGGCCCGCGCCGCATCCGGGCTCATCCCGTGCAGGCGCGCAAAATAGATCAGCTGCTTATCGACCGGCATTTTTGGGTAGAGACCGCGTTCTTCTGGCATATAGCCGATGCGCTGGCGCGCCGCGAAATCAATAGGGCCACCATTCCAGGTCACCTGCCCGGAATCTTTACTCAGGAGGCCGAGCATAATGCGCATTGCAGTGGTTTTCCCGGCGCCGTTCGAGCCGACGAAACCGAAGATTTCACCGGGGCGAACCGCGAAGGTGAGATTTTGCAATACTTTGCGCGACCCGAAACTCTTGGAGATGTTCTCAACGGAGAGCATGAGGGGTACGTCCTTGCTGTCGTGCGATTGATGAAAATTCTAGGGGTAGCACGCCACGCGCTCAGACACGGGCAACCGCCGCGCGCAAGACCGGTGACGTCACCTAGAGCGCCATCGTTCTATTTGCGTGTCGCTGTCCATTCTATGTCACGGCACGGGGCAAACCTAAAACTGCACTTCCCGCTCAATGCGTTCCTTTGCGCTGGCTCAGTGCCCACCGCGAGTGAGCAGGCGCGGTTGCGATTCCAGCCCGCGTAAGCCGTTCCACATAAAGTTCACCACGTGCTCCGCCACTGTTTCCTTATCGGGCTGGCGCACATCCACCCACCACTGGCCCACCTGGCCGAGTGCCCCGGCCAGAGTCTGCCCGTAAATGCGGGCATACTGCGGAGAAATACCATTGCGGCCGAGCATGGGCGCCAGTAAATCCGAGGCGTAATCAGCCACATCCGCGATCACGGTGGAGAAGGAATCCCCGCCGAGCGTAGCTGGCGAGCGCTGCACGAGGAGGCGAAAACCGTCGTCGTTATGCTCGATGTAATCCAGTACGGCGACGACGATGGACTCGAGCACCTCACGCTCGGGTAAGCCAATATTCATACGCGCGGAGAGCAATTCCGTGAGCGTGACGAGTTCACGATCCACCACCACGTTGTAAATGCCCTCTTTGGACCCGAAGTGTTCGTACACAACCGGCTTGGAGACCTGGGCGGCCGCGGCGATTTCTTCAATGGAAACACCGTCAAAACCCTGCGCCGCGAAAAGTTCGCGGGCCACGCCCACCAATTGTTTACGCCGGTCTGCTCGCGACATGCGCACCCGCTTCTTTTCCGAAGCGGGGGCCGGTGTGGTGGCCGGAGTGGAGGTGTTCGGGGAGGCAGCCGCGGTGGTGGCAGCGGTGTTCTGGGTGGGGTGGGTAAGCGTGTTATTGGCGGCGCGCGCAGCATCGATGCCGTTCGTGCCCTCAGGCGAGGTCTGTTTCATACTTAGTATTATGCCAGGAGCGCTTCGGTCGGTTAGACTATATCGGTGCCGGCCCGCGCGTCGGCAGTTTTCCGCCATGGTGTAACGGCAACACAGCGGTCTTTGGAACCGTTATTCTAGGTTCGAATCCTAGTGGCGGAACGTTTTCGGGCGTAGCGTCAGCGTCCGTGGCGAACTATAGGGCGCATCGCCGCCAGAAAAGGGAAGGCATGGATCTCTCCGCTGTCGTCATCCTGGCTGCTGGCCAGGGAACTCGCATGAAATCAGCCACCCCGAAACTTTTGCATGAGGTGTGCGGCCGCACCCTGCTTGGGCATGCCATCACCGCCGCCCGCAGCTTGAATCCCCAGCATATTGTTGTGGTGGTGCGTCACGAGCGGGAGCGGGTGGCCGCCCACGCTCGTGAGCTGGACGATTCTGTCATCATCGCCGACCAGGATGAGATCAAGGGCACCGGCCGCGCGGTGTGGTGTGGGATGGAAGCCCTGGGAGCCGATGTGACCGGCCCGGTTCTCGTTATGGCCGGTGATACCCCGCTTTTGGGTGGGGAGATTCTCGGGGAGCTTGCGCGCGCTCATGGGAACGGTGCTTACAAGAACGACGCCGCCGCTACCGCCCAGGCGCTCCCTGCCAGCCCCGCTGTCACCGTGCTGAGCGCCCGGGTTCCCGACCCGGCTGGCTACGGGCGGATTGTGCGCGATAGCCAGGGAACCATCTGCGCCGTCGTAGAAGATAGAGACGCAAGTGCGCAGCAGCGTGCCATCGACGAAATCAATACCTCCACGTATATTTTCGATGCCGCGTTTTTGCGCGAGGCGCTGGCGACCCTGGGCACCGATAATGCCCAGGGGGAAATGTACCTGACCGATGTGGTGGCGCGGACGTACCAGCTCGGAGCTGGGGTTGGTTCCTATGTGAGCAGTGATTACTTGGCTGCGGAAGGTGCGAATGACCTTGTCCAGCTGGCGGCCCTGCGTCGGGAAATGAATCGGCGCATCGGGGAGAAGTGGATGCGCAGCGGGGTGAGCATTATTGATCCGGCCACGGCGTGGATTGATGTCCAGGTGGAGTTGGAGCCGGATTGCGTCGTCGAACCTAATAGTATTTTGCGTGGAGCCACGCGGGTGGCGCGGTTCGGGCACGTGGGCCCCGGGGAACTGAGCAATGTCATCGTGGAAGAAGGCGCGCGGGCGCGGCATGTGTACCTGCGCGATTGCCTCATCCCAGCCGGGAAATGCGCCCGGCACGCGGTGGCGCTCGGGGAAGCCGCCCAGCACCGCTGTGGTGGGTAAACACTGTTCTGGCGGTAAACGCCGTTTACCAGGTAGCGGGTAGCGCCGCGATCACATAAGCTGACAACGTCGAAAAACCCAAGCAGGCGAAACACATCGGGGGAGCACAATGAGTACGGGAATGCGGGTATCGAACGATAAGCGGCTGGTCCTAGCCACGGGCCGCGCTTATCCGGAGCTGGCGGAGGAGGTGGCACGCTGCCTCCACATCAGCATGCTGCCCACCACCATCTACGATTTCGCAAATTCAGAAATTTACATCCGCTATGAGGAGTCAATCCGCGGGGCGGATGTTTTTATTATGCAGGCCTTCAGCAGCCCCATTAATAAATGGCTGATGGAGACGCTGCTCATGGTGGATGCCGCCAAACGTGCCTCGGCCAAGCGCATCACCGTGGTGGCGCCGTACTACCCCTACGCCCGCCAGGATAAGAAGCATAAGGGCCGCGAACCGATTTCGGCGCGACTGGTGGCTGATCTACTCAAGACGGCCGGCGCGAACCGCATTATGAGCGTGGATTTGCACGCCGCGCAAAGCCAGGGTTTCTTCGACGGGCCGGTGGACCACCTGTGGGCGATGCCCACCCTGGTCGAATACGTCCGCTCGATTATTACCGGCGACGACGCCGTTATGGTCTCACCCGATGCCGGCCGTATTAAGGTGGCTGAGCAGTGGTCTTCGCGCCTAGGTGGAATTCCGCTGGCTTTTGTGCATAAGACCCGCAATATTGAGAAAGCCAATTCCGCGAAGGCCAACCGCGTGGTTGGTGACGTGGCAGGCAAAACCGCCATTATTGTTGATGACATGATCGATACCGCCGGTACGCTGGTCGGCGCGATTCGCGTGGTCAAGGATGCCGGCGCCAAGGACGTTATCGTGGCGGCCACCCACGCGCTGCTTTCCGGGGAAGCGGTGGAGCGGCTTTCGAACGCTCCGATTCGCGAACTCGTGGTGACCGACACCGTGCCGATTCCCGATGAGAAGCGTTTCAAGGGCCTGACGGTGCTCTCCATTGCCCCCACCCTGGCCCGCGCCATCGACGAAGTCTTCGAGGACGGCTCGGTGACCTCGCTATTTGACGGCGCGTACTAAAGGTGAGGTAGCCTCACGAGGAGGCGCTGGTGCGCTTTGAGCGCGCCGGCGCCTTTCTTGTTGTAGTGGTAGCGCGGTGCTTTCTGGGGGGGGGAAAAAAGTACCGGGCTCTGTTTGCGGCTGGGAAGCCGGTACGTTGTACGGTTTGGCGCGGATACTTTGCGCGGCTGGGAAGGGAGATAACGCACGTGGTGGTCACATCGACTTGGGCGCTGTCCGTACTTGTCTTCGCTACCGGCCTGCTTGGGGGCATCGTGGGGTACCTGACCGGGGTGGCCTCGCTGGTTACCTACCCGGCGCTGCTGGCCCTCGGGTTCCCGCCAATTACTGCCAATGTCACGAACGCGATCAATAATTTCGGGAGCAGCCTGGGGTCGGTACTCACCGGCTGGCGTTCCATGCGGGCCGTGCAGGCTTACCCGTTGTGGCCGCAGATGTTTATCAGCGCGGTGGGCGGAGCTATCGGCGCGGTACTGCTGCTGGCTTTCGATCCGAAAGTTTTCGAGTTCGTGGTGCCCTGGCTGGTGCTCATCGCTACCCTCTCCACATTGATCGGCCCCTACCTGGAACGACGCGGCATCCACGCGAATATTCCGGTTCCCACCTTCCTGGTGCTGGTGGGAGTGCTGGGCGTGTACGGAGGTTATTTCGGCGCGGCCTCCGCGGTTGTGTATCTTGGCATCGCCGCGATCCTCACCCCGATGACCACCCACGAGGCACTCCTCCTCAAATCCCCGGTTCTGGGCTGCGCCAATCTCACGGCCCTGCTCTTTTTCATCTGGTCCGGGGAAGTGGATTACGCGGCGGCGCTGACCATGATGCTCGGCGGGTTGTTGGGCGGGATGGTCGGCCCGCACCTTCAGCGTTTCCTCCCCGGAGGTGTGGTGCGCTGGCTGGTCGGCATATTCGGAACCGCGCTCGCGGTTTGGCTGTTGCTGCGAGCATTGGGGTAGGGCGGCGCGGCGAGGTAGACGGCATTGAGCAAGCCCTATAAGAATGTGCGCGGCTGCCGTAATTCCGGGTCGGCCACCTACTCAGTTCCTTACCCTCTACCGGCTCATTCCCTCACCCGCCACCCGCGCTGGCGGAAGGCCTCGGCCAGGCGAGCGGTTGCGGGAACTTCGCCGCTCGTGATGCGCGGAAGCACGGGCTTGCCCGGGTTGAACATCATGCGGACGAGCCGCCGGGGAAGGCGGAGATCCGGGTGGAAAACCTGTAGTTCGATCCAGCCGTAACTGGTGCGGAGCTCGCGCCGCTGGCGATCCTTGACCTGCTGAGAGGCGTCTCGGTGAGGTGCGCCGTCGTACTCCACAATGATGCGCTGCTCCTCGAAGAGCATATCGGGCTGGCCGAGCGAGCGCCCGTCCGGGGCGAGAAGCCGCTGGTTAAGGCACGGCTCCGGGAATCCCGCCATGGCAATAATGAGCCGCAGCAGAGTCTCCATTGGCGAATCCACGCCCACCCGCGCCCAGGCCAGCGCCGCGCGAAAGTGTGCCACAAAATTCCAGCTCGGGTGTTCGGCCAGGAATATTTCCAAGCCCTCGCGGGTGGCGTAGGGCGCCGACCTCCCCTCGAAGCGCCGGCGAGGAATGCGCAGGAGCGCGTCGATTGCCGCAATGAGCTGGTAAAACGATAGATCCGGCACGCTCGCCAGCACTGCCCGCGGCCGCGACGCAATGCGCAGGTTCCCGCCGGGCGTGCGGATCGTTTCTATGTCGCTGTCCAGCAGCTGCGTGCGATCCCAGCGGATAAGGGGGTGGGAATGTGGGTAGTTTTTTTGAAGGGGATGAGAGGTTTACCGGTTTAGAGCTGTCCCATGTCACTAGACGAGGTGGTAGTGGTAATCCCCAAAGGCGCACTGCGGAGCTCCCTGTTACCACGCTTGTAGGAAATCTATGAAGGAGAGCAAGAAGAACGTCGACTTCCGTTATGTCACGTTTGGTGTCCCGATAAATTCCGGGTGCTAGCCGCTCGAAACGCCGATGTCTGGTGAAGGACCTAGGTAACCCAAGCTTATCGAGCTGCGGGAGACTAAAGATGGGAGGATGTAGTGGAAGATCTCGGATTCGTTTGCTCATGGGGTGAGTATTGAGCCTCACGGTCATTTGGGCAAGGTGCTATCCACAGGAACAAGAGGTTATCCACAAGCGAAAGCCGACCGGGAATCGCTTGAAGGTGCCGCTAGCGTGCCTCCACAGGTGCGCCAAAACAAAATGTACGTGGGTGACAGTTTTTCGGCGTTTTAATGTCCAGGATGTACATTTTGTGGGTCTTAAGGTTCAAAATGCACGTTTTGTGGGTGGGAAAGGGTGGTACGACGACGGCGCCAGCTGGCGGGGCGGATTCTAGCGAGGCGGATGGTGTGGCAACGTGGGCATTCCGGGGTTGAGCAGCCCGTGACGGCGTGGCTGCGTGCGTATGCCCAGGTCAGGCGGGTGTGAGTGCGTTGCGGTGAGTCGAGGTTTTTGGGCGCGGGTCGCGGGTGTGCCAGTGGGTGTGCCAGTGGAGCGGGCTGGCGGTGAGGCGCTGGTAGGGCAGGAAGGGCACGGGGTATGTGAGGAGCGGCAAAAAACTTTGTTTTTTGCCGCCGTCGCCCTAAAATTGACGGCGTTGCTTCGGCGAGGGAGGGAGCTCGAAGCGCGGAATCACCTGGTGAACCTGCGGGCAGGGGAGCTGGGAACGGGATCCGCGCTCGCGAACTTTTCCGTTATCGACGCGGCAGGCGCTCCTTCGGGTGGCCTGCTTTACGAGGCCACCACCCGGCGCGGTCTGCGCGCCTCGGGTGTTCATATTGACAATATCTAGGTCAGCCCGTCATTCGGGTGACCGGTAATACAACGAAGGAGAATCATGGCTATTGATGCTGCCAAGCTGACTGCCGAAACCCGTGATGAATTTGGCAAGGGTGCGGCTCGCCGCCTGCGCCGCGATGGGCGCGTTCCCGCGGTGCTTTACGGGCACGGGATTGAGCCGGTGCACGTGCACCTGGATGCGCACGACATGTTCCTCGCGGTCAAGGGCAATCCGAATGCCCTGGTCAGCCTTACTATTGATGGTGAATTGAGCCTCGCGCTGGTCAAGGACATTCAGCGCAATCCGCTCTCGCGCTCCATTGAGCACGTTGACTTCCTGCGCGTCAAGCGCGATGAAAAGGTCGAGGTTGAAATTCCGGTGGTCGTTGTGGGCGAACCGGCTCCGGGCCTTATCAACACCCTCGAACTCCTCAATATTCTGGTGTCTGCCCCGGCAATCGATATTCCGGAATCCATCGAGGTCAACGTCGAAGGTCTCGAAGATGGCGCACGTATCACCGTTGCGGACCTCAAGCTTCCCGAGGATGTGGAAGCCCTGGTTGACGGTGAAGAAATCGTCTCCCTGGTCATGGAGCCTCAGGTTGATAAGGCGCTGGAAGAAGCCGATGCCGCTATGGCCGAAGCTCAGGCAGAAGAAGCAGCCGAAGAAGCGGCAGCTTCCGAAGGTGCCGGCGAGTAAATCAGCAATGCACCCCACTCGCCACGAGTGACTTTCACGCGGCCGCGGACGCAATGTCCGCGGCCGCGTGCCATGTCGGCGTCGTCGTAAAAAATACGAGGCACGCAGGAACGCAACAATCTCGGGTAAGCGGGTACGGTTGAAGATGCACAGGAGGAACGCATGTACGCTGTTGTTGGATTAGGTAATCCCGGTGCTACCTATGCCGGAACTCGCCACAATTGTGGGTATATGGTGGTGGCGGAGCTTGCCGCGCGCTGCGGGGGGCAGTTGCGCTCGCACGGCGCCACCCAGACGAACCAGCTTTCCGCGCGGGTGGGGGTGATGCCCGGGCAGGCCGGTGAGCAGGTCATTCTTGCCACGTGCCAGTGCTATATGAATACCTCGGGAGGGCCGGTGAGCTCGCTGCTGCGCTATTACGACTGCCCGGTGGAGAACCTTATTGTGGTTCACGATGAACTTGATCTTCCTTTCGGAACGCTGCGTCTCAAGCGCGGCGGGGGCGAAGGCGGGCATAACGGGCTCAAGTCGATTTCGCAGTCCACGGGCTCGAAGGATTATATTCGGCTGCGCTTCGGCATCGGCCGGCCGCCCGGGCGCCAGGACCCTTCCGATTTTGTGCTGCGCCCTTTTAGTTCGGCGGAGCGCAAGGAGCTTGACGTGCTCATCGCACAGGCCGCGGACGCCGTGGAGGATGTGCTACGTAACGGGCTGGAAAGCGCCACGATGCGTTTGCATACGAAGCATTAGCCGGTGGCGCCGAGCGTGAACCAAAACCCCAGAAGGACGAGGAAGGAAACGAGCGTCCCGTGCAATTAGAATCCTTGCTGCCGCTCATCGGCGCCGATCCCGCTCTGAGTGGCGCCGCCGCTTCGACCGCTACTCGCCTGGATATTCCGATGCCGCGCGGGGTGGTGCCCCCGGCCCTGGCCTACCTTACGCACGGCGGTGATTCGGTAACCGGCCCCGCCGCATCGCATCCCCTCCACGTGGCCATTACCGCGTCGGGGCGGGAGGCCGAAATCCTCGAGGGCGCGATGCGCGCGTACCTCCCGGCCGAGCAGATCGCGGTATTCCCCTCCTGGGAAACGCTCCCGCACGAGCGCCTGTCCCCGCGTTCGGATACGGTGGCCCGCCGCCTGCTCACCCTGCGCCGCCTGGCCCATCCGGAAGAATTCGAGCCGCTGCGCCTGCTCATTATGCCGGTGCGGGCGCTGCTCCAGCCCATTACCCGCGGGCTGGGTGATCTGGCGCCCGTGCGCATCCGCCTCCATGAGGATGCCCCCATGGAGGAGGTGGAAAACGCGCTGGTGAACGCTGCTTACACCCGGGTTGATATAGTGGAACGCCGCGGCCAATTCGCGGTGCGCGGCGGAATTCTGGACGTTTTCCCGCCCACGGAACGCCATCCGATCCGCGTGGAATTCTTCGGAGATACCGTGGACGAAATCCGCACTTTCTCCGTGGGCGACCAACGTTCCATGGAGGAACGCGAGGAGCTCTACGCCCCGCCCTGCCGCGAAATTCTCCTCACCGAATCGGTGCGTACCCGCGCCCGCGCGCTCATCAGCGAGCTGCCCGGCGCCACCGATATGCTCGACAAAATCGCCGCTGGCATCGCCCCGGAGGGCATGGAGTCCCTCACGCCGGTGCTCGTGGACGGCATGGACGCCGTGGTGGATGTGCTTCCCGCCACCGCCCGCCTCCTCATTATCGAGCCGGAGCGCGTGGACCAGCGCGCCGAGTCGCTGATTGCCACCACGGAGGAATTCCTGGCGGCGGCCTGGAGCGCGGCGGCGGCCGGGGGTACGCCGCCGGTTCAGGCCAATGCGGCGAGTTTCGCGAGCGTCACGGCCACCCGGGCGGAAGCGCTGAAACGCGGCCAGGCCTGGTGGACGCTCGGCGGCTTTTCCGGAAACGTCGCCTCCACTGGAGGCACCACCAAGAACGACGACGCCGGCGCCGCTGTCGCGGCGCGCGAACCGCGCAAATTCCTCGGGAAAGTTGATGAGGCTCTCGCCGCTATCGGGGAGCAGGCACGGCGCGGGGTGCGGCAGGTGCTGGTGGTGGACGGGCCGGGCTTGGCGCGCCGCTACGCGGAACAGCTCGGTGAGCTGGGCGTTCCCGCCAGCGCGGTAGCGGAGCTCCCCGCGCATTTCGAGTCCGGGGTGGTTTACGTGGTGGCCGCGCCCATCGCCGAGGGTTTCGTTATGGAAGGCCAGCAGCTCGGGGTGTACGCGGGCGCGGATCTGACCGGGCGGGGCGGTTCTTCCACCCGGGATATGCGCACGCTGCCCAAGCGGCGCCGCAAGAATGCCGTTGATCCGCTGTCTCTTACTCCCGGGGATTTTGTGGTGCATGATCGCCACGGGGTGGGCCGTTTCGTGCGGATGGAAAAGCGCGCGATTGGCGGTAAAGGCGGGCAGCGCGAATATATTGTGCTGGAGTACGCGCCGTCGCGGCGCGGTGGGCCGCCCGATCAGCTTTGGGTGCCCACCGATCAACTTGACCAGGTCTCGAAGTATTCGGGCGGCGAATCCCCGAGCCTCAATAAAATGGGCGGGGCCGATTGGGAGAAAACGAAGTCGAAGGCCCGGGCTGCCACCCGCAAAATTGCTTCCGAGCTTATTCGTCTCTACGCGCAGCGCATGGCAACTCCGGGTATCGCATTTTCGCCGGATACTCCCTGGCAGCGCGAGCTCGAGGACGCTTTCGCCTACGTGGAAACCCCCGATCAGCTGCACACCATTGACGAAGTGAAAGCCGATATGGAAAAGCCGGTTCCCATGGATCGCCTTATTTCCGGGGATGTGGGCTACGGCAAAACAGAGATTGCGGTGCGAGCGGCTTTCAAGGCGGTGCAGGATGGCCGCCAGGTGGCGGTTCTGGTGCCGACCACCCTGCTGGTGGAGCAGCATCGGGAGACTTTCGAGGAACGCTACGCCGGTTTCCCGGTGCGGGTGGCGGCGCTTTCGCGTTTCCAGAGCCCGCGCGAATCGGAGGAGGTCATTTCCGGGCTCGCCGCTGGCAGTATTGATGTGGTGATCGGCACCCACCGCCTGCTCACGGGAAATGTGCGTTTCAAAGCCCTCGGCCTGGTGGTGATTGACGAGGAGCAGCGTTTCGGCGTCGAACATAAAGAGACGCTCAAGCAGATGTACCCGAATATCGATGTGCTCTCGATGTCGGCCACCCCGATTCCGCGCACGCTGGAAATGGCGGTCACGGGAGTGCGGGAAATGTCCACCCTGGCCACTCCGCCCGAGGAACGCCACCCGATTCTCACCTACGTGGGTGCGCGGGAAAATCGCCAGATCAGCGCCGCGATTCGCCGCGAGTTGCTGCGCGACGGCCAGGTTTTTTACGTGCATAACCGGGTGGGGGATATGGGCCGGGTGGCCGCGCAGCTCGGCGAGCTGGTGCCCGAGGCGCGCATCGCCGTCGCCCACGGAAAAATGAGCGAACGCGATCTGGAAAATGTTATTCAGAATTTCTGGGATCACGAGATAGACGTCCTCATCTGCACCACCATCGTGGAAACGGGCCTCGATATTTCCAATGCGAATACGCTCATTGTGGATAATGCCGATAAGCTCGGGCTTTCCCAGCTCCACCAGCTGCGCGGGCGCGTGGGCCGCGGGCGCGAGCGTGCCTACGCGTATTTCCTTTATGATCCGGATCGCGCGCTCACGGAAACGTCCCTGGAACGCCTGCGAACCATCGCCGCGAATACCGACCTCGGGGCCGGCACCCAGGTTGCCATGAAGGACCTCGAAATCCGCGGGGCGGGCAATATGCTCGGCGGCGAACAATCCGGCCATATTGAGGGCGTTGGTTTCGATTTGTACGTGCGCATGGTCTCCGAAGCGGTCGCGAAAATACGTGGGGAGATTCCGGGCGACGACGACGCCAGCAGCGATGTGCGCATTGAGCTGCCGGTGGAAGCCTACCTGCCCGAAGATTACGTGCCTTCCGAACGGTTGCGCCTGGAGATTTACACCAAGTTGGCGGCTTCGCGCGGGGAGGCCCAACGCGAGGAAATTCGCGCGGAATTGCGCGACCGCTACGGGGAGATTCCCGAGGTGGCCGCGCGGCTTTTCCGGATAGCGCAGCTGCGTGACCTGGCGCGCAGTGCCGGGCTGGAGGAAATTACCCAGATGGGGCGCAATGTGCGTTTCACACCGGTGGCGCTGCCTGACTCGCGGCAAGCTCGGCTCAAGCGCTTGTATCCGGGGGCGATGCTCAAGCCGGCGGTTCGAGTCCTCATGGTTCCTGTTCCGCCGGCGCCTGCCGCTGGAAGCGGCGGGTCTGGAAGCACACGGCCGGTGTCGCTCGGGGTGGCGCAGACGTCCGCGCGCCTCGGAAGTGGAGCACCCATGGAAGGTGATGAGCTGCTCGAGTGGGTGTCCAATCTCATCACCGCGGTATTTATTTCCTCAGTGGGGTAGCAGCGGGTTTAGCAGCGGGCTATTCCGGACTTGCGGCCGGTGTTCCCGGCTCGCTGGCCTGCCCGCATACGCACCGCTGTGACGGTTTTGCATTTGAAGCATCTTTATTAATACTGCCGTAATTTGATAACTTAAATCGTACGTTGTGGCGGTGGAATCGATGGGCTGGGCTACGGGTACCCGCGTGGAAAGCTGGCGCGCTCGTGTGCTTATGTTCGTTAGGGGCGCCTAAGTCCAAGAAATGGGATGACGCAACGGCACCGATGGTGGCGGCTACCTGTGGCGTGGCTGCTGAGAGCGTAAGGAAGAATATGAAGAAAGTACTCAGAGGTGTCGTGGCTGCCGCGACCGCCTGCACAGTGATGCTGGGCGGTGCGGGCGCGGCTCTCGCGGATTCGACACGCCTGAACGAAGCCACCGCGCCGCTTGCTTCGGAGGTGTCTTCGGGTGCCGGAGCTGCGGGCGCTGCCGATGCAGGCGCGCCGGCCCCTGCCGCCGCTGCTGATACCAGTACTGCCGACTACGCTGCGGGCAAGATTAATGAAGCCTTGGGGGCTACCCCTGCCGATCAGGCCGATGCCTGGATGGTCAGTGCGCTGCAGAATCAGGCCTCTCACTACTCCAAGGCCTATGTGGACCAGCGTTTCGTTGCGGCCGCCCAAACCTATGTGAATGCCTATTCCAACGGGGTATCCGAGCTGGACAAGGCCATTGTTGAAGTAACCAAGACGGCTAAAACCGTTGCGGAAATGGATCGCCGGGTCAACGAAGAATTCCAGAAGTCCGCGGCCGGAAATAAGAGCGAAGTTGTCCAGAAGATTCGTTCCTGCATCGACCTCGCCAAGCAGGGCAAGAGCAAGGAATTCAACCAGTGCCTCAACGGCATTATCGTGCTGCAGAATCTCGAAGCCTACGAGAAGATGATTATTGCGGGTGACGCGGTGCTCAACGGGGATGTTTCCTATATTGATGCGGACACCCTCGCCCAGCTCAAGAAAGACGTTGCCTACCTGCGTGAAGCGGCGGCGTACCGCCCCGAAGCTGAGAAACTGACCGGGAAGACGTGGTGGAAGGATATTGATCCGGCTACCATTACCCCGCTTGGGGATGCTGAATATGCTCGCCTGGAACAGCTGCGCTGGATTATCTCCGGCGAAAAGGAATTCAACGGCGTGAAAACCACCTACGGGCAGAGCTCGAACCGGGTGCGTGATTTGGTCCGCAAGGCGGGCTCTCTCAAGGCCAAGGCTGATACCGCTGCCCTTATCGCGGGCTTGCAGAACCCGGTGGTGCGCAATGCGGCCCAGCAGCTTTTCGATGCTGCCCCGGATAACTACGCTGCCGATACCTTCTCCCATGTGCTTCCGCTCCTTGATGCCTGGGCTACCAAGCTGAGTGAAGCGAAAGCCGCTATTGAAGCCGAACAGGCCGCTCAGCTCAAGGCCCTGGCCGCGCTGGATTGCGCTCCGCAAGCCGCGCGTACCCAGGCCGAAGCCGATATTCAGGCAGCCACCGCTGCGGCACTCGAGAAACTCAATCCGGTTGTGGACGAAGGCGTGCTCGCTGAGATCACTGCCGAACACGCAGCAACCGTGCGTGGCGCCGTCCATAACGTTGCTTCCCTCAAGGAATGCACACCCGCGGACCCGACCCGACCCAGCCGGCGCAACCGACGCAGCCTGCCGACCCGACCCAGCCGGCGCAGCCGACCGATCCGGATCAGCCCTCCCAGCCGGCCGCTCCGGCTCAGCCCGCGGATCCGACCGCGTCCGCGCAGCCCACTGTGCCGGCACCCGCGGACCCGGCCCCGGCCGAATCCTCCAAGCCGGCCACTCCTGCTAAGCCCGGCAAGACCGTGGTGAAGAAGTCGGCGAAGAAGCTCCCGAATACCGGTGCGGAAGCCGCCTCCTTGGCGCTCCTCTCCGGTGTCCTGCTCACCGGCGGGGCGCTCGCGGTGCGGCGTCGTCGTGCCGCCTAAACGCGACCATTAAATGAGCTGATGCTCGGGCGGGCCCGGCACGTGCGATATACAAGCGCGTGCCGGGCCCGCTTTTTCGAAAAACTAGTGACGTTTCATTTTTTTGCTCTAGGATGATAAAAGCACAACAAAGGAGTTGTTATGACGATGAACGTGAGTCCGAATCTTCTAAAGAATTTTGCGCGGCGCACGTACGGCGTTGCGGGTGCGCTGTTGGTCATCGCGATTTTCCTCCAGATTGCGGGGCCCTTCGCCATGCTGGAGCTCAATGAGCTTTCCGCTGGCACCGCCGATCCGGTCAAGGTTGGCGTGGCCTATGTGGTCAAGGTGCTCATGGACATCTTTACCCTGCAGCTGGCCGGGGTTGCCGCGCTCATCGCTTTCCTGGCTCACCCCGTGCTGACCTCGGTGGTGAAAGAGGAGGGGAGCGGGGCGGGCGTCGTCGTCGTACCTAACGGCGCAGCGGAAGAAACCACGGCGCACTAAACTCTCCGCGCAAGTGCGTGAGCTAGTTAGCACCCGGGCGGTTCGCGCGCGGTGCCAAAGTCCCGAGTGGGCGAAAATCTTCGCGGCTCAGGGCGAAAACGCCGAGTTAATCACGGCCTGAGCATGACGCGCGCGGGTGTTTTGAGAGACAATAGAAACAGCGGATATTCCGCGCAGGTAGCCACAACTATGTGGCACGGTCTATATGAAGGAGTACCTGTGGCATTCATTGAGGCAGTTAACGCCCGCGAAATTCTCGACTCCCGTGGCAACCCCACCGTTGAGGTTGAAGTTGTCCTGGATGATGGCACCTACAAGCGCGCATCGGTTCCCTCCGGCGCGTCCACCGGCGCCTTTGAAGCCGTGGAAAAGCGTGACGGTGATAAGGGTCGTTACCTCGGTAAGGGTGTCGAGCAGGCAGTGGAAGCGGTGAATGAAATCATCGCTCCGGAAATCATTGGCATGGACGCCAATGATCAGCGCGCTCTTGACGCGCTGCTCATTGACCTGGACGGCACGGATAACAAGGGCAAGCTCGGCGCGAACGCCATCCTGGGTGTGTCCCTCGCCGTGGCGCACGCCGCCGCCGAATCGGCCGGCCTGCCGCTCTACCACTACATTGGCGGCCCGAACGCCCACATCCTGCCCGTTCCCATGATGAACATCCTCAACGGTGGCTCGCATGCCGATTCCAACGTTGATATTCAGGAATTCATGATCGCCCCGATCGGCGCCGAAACCTTCAAGGAAGCGCTGCGCTGGGGTGCTGAGGTGTACCACACCCTCAAGAGCGTTCTCAAGGAACGCGGCCTGGCCACCGGCCTGGGCGATGAGGGCGGCTTCGCCCCCAACCTGGATTCCAACGCCGAAGCTCTGGACCTCATCGTCGAAGCGATCGAGCGCGCCGGCTACACCCCGGGCAAGGACTTCGGTCTTGCCCTGGACGTTGCCGCCACCGAATTCTTCGAGAACGGTGTTTACAAGTTTGAGGGCGGCACCAAGTCCTCGGACGAAATGATCGCCTACTACGAAGAGCTCGTGGAGAAGTACCCGCTCGTGTCCATCGAGGATCCGCTCTCGGAAGACGAATGGGATGCCTGGAAGAAGCTCACCTCCGAAATCGGTGACCGCGTCCAGATCGTTGGCGACGACCTCTTCGTCACCAACCCCACCCGCCTCCAGAAGGGCATCGAAACCAAGGCCGCGAACGCGCTCCTGGTGAAGGTGAACCAGATCGGTTCGCTGACCGAAACCCTCGAAGCCGTGGAGCTCGCGCACCGCAACGGCTTCCGCACGATGACCTCGCACCGCTCCGGCGAAACCGAGGACACCACGATTGCGGATCTCGCGGTGGCCACCAACTCCGGTCAGCTCAAGACCGGTGCTCCGGCCCGCGGCGAGCGCATCAACAAGTACAACCAGCTGCTGCGCATCGAAGATGAACTCGGTGAGGACGCAGTCTACGCCGGTCGCGCTGCTTTCCCGCGCTTCAAGGCCTAAGCTTCTGGAAGCTCCGGGCTGGCTAGCTGGGTAATCAGGTAGCCCGGTGGCCCACGGATAGCGCTGAGCGCCGCTCCTTCCTTTCGGGGGAGGGGCGGCGCTTTGTTGGGTGGCCGTTTGGTGCGCGCATCCGAATCGCCGCGGCGGCAGGTGCGGGGTGTTTTTCCGAGGTGTACTTCGCATGTACGACATCTGCACTACATCTCTGAAAACATATACCGCCCGGCCTGGGCCTCGTGTGACTATTGGGCGTTGTGAAACTCGTGAGATTCTTAGGGGATGATCGTCGCGTTTGCCCGAAAACAAAATGCAACGGCAGCTACGTTAAGAAATTGTTTTGATGTCGTCAGGTTGCATTGTGTGACCTTGGCGGGGGCGCGCCCTATTCGCGGGCGGTGATGCCGGGCGCCTAGACTGGTAGCCATGAGTGTTCGCCGTCCCCCCTCGCGCCCCGAGCGCAACCGCCGCATCTCCGCGCGCGGAGTTCTGGGGAATCAAGGATCTGAAGCGAACCAAGGAAATCAGGCGAAGCGCCGCGACGCGGCGCTAAACCGCAGGGATGCTGCGCCGAATCCCCGGGACGCCGGGGCAAACCCCCGCTCAAGTGGTACCCGGCGAAAAGGATCCGACCTCATGCCGCGCGGTAAAGCAGGTAGTCGGAAACCGAAGCGACCCGATAGGGGAGCGCGCGGCGATGCGCAGGCGCGCTCAGCCCACTCAGCAGCCCGTTCACCTCACTCGGCTGCTCGTTCAGCCAGCTCTCCGGCTCGCGCCGGGGCTGCTTACCGCAGTGAAACGCCATCACGCCCGGGTGCTACCCCGCGGCCCGGAACCAAGCCTCGCACCGGAGGAAAACCGTGGCAGGGGGGAAATCAGCGCCAAGCCACCAGTAACCGCTCGGATAAAAGCAGCCGGCCCGGGCGGGGCGGTACGCCAGCGAACAAAGTTGGGAGAAAAGGCCAGCGCCGGGCCATAAAAGTGGAAACCGGCCAGCGCCAGCACACCGTGAGCTTGCGAGCCGTAGCTATCGCGCTTTTTACTATCCTCGCCATCATTATTGTGACCCCCACGGTTTCGCGCTTCTCAGAACAGCAGCACGAATTGCGGGCGGTGCGTGCAGAGCTGGAAAACGTGCAGCAGCACACCCGGGAACTCGAAGTGGAAAAGGCCCTGTGGAACGACCCGGATTACGTGCGGGCCCAGGCTCGGGTGCGGCTTGGCTACGTTGTTCCCGGCCAGCGGCTCTTCGTGGGCGCGGACCCGAATGAGGGCACCGCCCAGGAGCAGCTGGAAGAACGGGTCGCCACCGTCAATCGCGAACGCCGCGCGAATACTCCGTGGTACATCACCGGCTGGGATTCCATCACCATCGCGGGTAATTCCGTGGACGGGCAGATCGATAACCCGGACGAAGCCCCGATGTACACGCCGCCCACGCCGCAACCGGATGGAGCCACGCAACCGGAAGTCGAAACCCCGGCGGATGGCTCGGCTCCCGCCCCGGCAGATCAGTCCGCAGAACAACCCGCGCCGGAAGACGCCGCAAACCAGGCACCCGATACCGCGCCCGCCCCCGAAGGAGAATAAGCATGACCGATGTCCTCACCGAGCGCGATGTCACCCCCGAGCTTCTCACCCGTATCGCCGCGAATGCCACCCCGCTGCGCCCCACCGACCGCGCCGAGGTAGCCGCCCAGCTCGGGCGCGTCCCGCGCGGCCTCGTCGGCATCGGGGCACGCTGCGCCTGCGGCCGCCCCGCGGTCACCATCACCCTGCCGCGCCTTGGCCACGGCGAACCCTTCCCGACCCTCTTCTACCTGTGCCTGCCCTACCTGGTCAAAGAGATTTCTCGCCTGGAAGCGCGCGGGGAAATGGCCACCATGACCGCTGCTTTATCCGACGACGCCGCATTGCGCGCCGCTCACCTGGCCGCCCACGAATCCTATATAGCGCGCCGCTCCCTGCTCGGTGAGGTCCCGGAAATTGCCGGGGTGTCGGCCGGTGGCATGCCCGAGCGGGTCAAATGCCTGCACGCGCTGGCCGGCTACGCGCTGAGCGCGGGGCGGGGAGTATGCCCGCTGGGGGACCGTGCCCTTGAGCTCGTTGGCTGGGACGCCACCACCTGCCACTGCGAGGATGCACCCGCCGCGCCCTCGCAGCGGGTTGCCGGTATTGACTGCGGCACCAATTCCATTCGCCTCCTCATTGCCGATGTTCCCGGAACGGACGGCAGCGCCCTGAGTGATATCACCCGCCAGATGGAAATTGTGTACCTGGGCCAGGGTGTGGATGCCACCGGGCACTTCGCCCCCGAAGCCCTCGAACGCACCCTCAACCAGGTCGATATATACGCGCGCCTCTGCCGGGAAGCGGGAGTGACCTCCATTCGCTTTGCTGCCACCTCCGCTACGCGTGATGCCTCCAACCGGGCGGACTTCCTCGATGGGGTGGTGGCCCGGCTCGGGGTGCGCCCCCAGGTGCTCACCGGCGCTCAAGAAGCCCAGACCTCTTTCTCCGGCGCAATTTCCGCGCTGAGTTCGCCCACCTCCCCGGTGCTCCTTATTGACCTGGGTGGTGGCTCCACCGAACTCGTGCTCGGGCGCGCGGACGGCAGCGTGATAGCCAGCCATTCCATGGATATTGGCTCGGTGCGGATGCGCGAACGCCACCTGCGTCACGATCCACCCACCCCGACCGAACTGGAAAATGCCCGCGCCGATATCCGCACGGCCTTAGACGAAGCAGAAAAGCACGTTCCCCTCGGGCAGGCTGAACAGGTGGTCGGGGTGGCCGGTACCGTCACCTCGGTAACCGCCACCTGGCTGGGCCTGGACACCTACGATTCGGCGGCCGTGCACGGCACCGCGATGCCCTTGGCCGATATCGATAAGGTCACCGACTGGTTTATCCACGCGCCCCTAGAGGAGCGCGCCGCGCTCGGCTTTATGCACCCGGGGCGGGCCCCCGTGATCGGAGCCGGGGCGCTGGTATGGCAAGAAGTGGTGCGTCGCATTGCCGAGCGTTGCAGCGCCGCGGGCCGTCCACTCGCCACCATCACCACCTCGGAACACGACATCCTCGACGGCCTGGCCCTGTGGGCTGCCCGGGAAGCCCAGCCTCCCGCCCGGCCCGCCGCTTAGGAGGCAGAGTCCGGGCTGCTACTGGCGGCGTCGTCGTGCAAGGTACCGGAAGCGCGGTGATGCCGCACCCGCACCCGGGTAGCGAGCGCCCCGAGAACCACAGAGAGTAGTGTGCCGAGGAGTACGCCCACGCGCGCGTGAGCTTCGTGCGGGTCGGTGGGCGCGAAGGAAAGCTGCGCGATAAGCAGCGAGACCGTGAAGCCGATACCGGCCAGGATTGACATGGGGAAAATATCGCCCAGGTGCAGGCCCTCGCCCAATTTGAGGCGGAAAACTTTCACGAAAAGCCAGGTGCCGCAGAAAATGCCGAGGCATTTGCCCAGCGGGAGACCCAGGTAGATGCCGATGGCAACCGGGTCGGTGAGCAGCGCGGTGATTCCGCCGGCATCGGTAATATTCACGCCCGCGGCGAAGAAGGCGAAAATCGGCAGTGCAATCCCGGCCGACCAGAAAATAAGCCGTTCGCTATAGCGTTCCGTGAGCGGGGTGTCATCCGCGTCGGTGGTGGACGTGGGGATCATAAAACCAAGGACTACCGCGGAAATGGTGGCGTGGACTCCGGCGCGGAAGAAACAGTACCAGCACACCAGCGCCAGCGGCCACAGCAGCCACCAGCGGTTCCAACCTTTCCAGCACAGCAGCCCGAACACGACCGCCACCAGCAAGCCGCCGGCCAGGAAAAGGATATTGACCCCCTCCGAGAAGAAGATCGCGATGACGATAATGCCGCCCAGGTCGTCGGCCACCGCGAGCGTCATGAGGAAAATACCGGCGGCTTTCGGTAGCCCCTTACCCACCAGCGCCAGCACCCCGAGCGCGAAAGCGATATCGGTGGCAACAGGAATAGCCCAGCCGTCATAAATATGGGCGCCGGAAATAGCCTGGGTAGCGCAATACACCCCAATAGGTCCGAGCATACCGGTCACCGCAGCCAGCACCGGCAGGGCCGCCTTACGCGGGTCGTTGAGGGAACCGATGGTGAATTCCTGCTTGAGTTCCATGCCCACCACGAAGAAGAAAAGCGCGAGCACGAAATCCGCGGCCCAGTGCGCCAGATCCAGGTGGAGCCCTAAGCTTTCCGGCCCGATTTTCGTGGCTGCCAGCGCGAAATAAGTATCGCGGCCCGGGGAATTGGCCCAGATGAGCGCCACGACCGCCGAAATGACCAAGACCAGACCGGCAAAAGATTCATTACGCAGTGCCTCGCTGTAGCGTGTGACCGGCGCTGCGAGTTTCCCCACCCGGCGCAGGCCCGAGCGGAGCTTGCGCTGCCCGGTTTCCGAAGCGCTTTCCGGGGGCGCGGCGCTTTCCGCTGCGGTGGCGGATTCAGGTGCGATGGCGGATTCGTGAGTGGTGTCGCGGTTCTCGCGCTGTGTCATTCCCTCTCGATTCTATGTGCCTAGGTTTTGGTGGTACGACGGCGCAGCTAGCGGCCGGCGGCCCCTACTCAGGTACAAGCCGGTGAAGCGACGCGCTTAGGATCCCCCCTACTCTACAGGGTGGCGCAACAAGGTAGTATTCTAGGGATGTTCATACGGGCCGGCGTGCTCGCATGTTCAGCCCCCGTAGCCCAATTGGCAGAGGCACCCGACTTAAAATCGGTTCAGTGTCGGTTCGAGTCCGTCCGGGGGTACTGATTGGATATGCCATGTTTCGGGAGCTGATGCTCGGGGGTAATCGCGGAGGTGTGTCCGGGTTTATTCCGGTTTATTCCCGTAAACAGTGATCTTAGGCTGATTGAGGAAAACCAAGAAGTCTTTCAGGAAAAATTCAGGCACGGGCTTGAGAATAACCCTGGAGACGATAGTGGACGAGTTATAACCAAGTTTCTACGTAACCTGGATGCTAACCGGACGATGGTCGCGTCTGACAGTAGGCGGGCCGCCTATCCGGCGGTCCACCACAATACAGGAGGGTATTTTGTCGAATCCCGTGATGAGTAACAACCCGTATTTCCGCAAGGGTGCTGCCACACCGAACCAGCAGTTCCGCGGTGGCAATATTGCAACGGAACCGCGCCAGGGGTACCAGGCCGGCCCGGGTGTTTATGAACAGCCGGGTGGCGGCTACGGTGCGGAGCAGTCCGGCTGGCACAACCAGTACAACTTTGCGCATCCGGACTACGGTCAGGCTTATCCGCAGCAGGACTATGACCAGTACGCGGGCGGCTACGGCCAGCCCGGTGCTTTCGGGGCTCCGGCAACCGCCACCATGACCTATGACGATGCCATGGTGAAAACCGCGATTCTGCTGGCGGTCTCCATCGTTGCCGGCGCGGCCACCATGCTTTTCGTGCCGCTGGACTACGCGATGATGCTCGCTATCCCGGCCTCCCTCATCGCTTTCGCGGTGGGCATGTTCGGGGCTTGGCGCCCGATGGTCGGCCCGGGTATCTCGATTGCCTACTCCCTTTTCCAGGGCGTGGCTCTCGGCGCGATCACAATGCTTTTGACACTCTCTATCCGGGGGTCGCTTTCCAAGCGATTCTGGGTACCGCGATTGTGGTGGGTGTAGCGGTGTTCCTCCACATGTCCGGCAAGGTCCGCACCACGGCCAAGGGCCGTCGGGTGGTCCTCACCATCATGATCGCCTACATTATCTTCGGTTTCGTCAACCTCATTCTGATGCTGACCGGCGTGACCAACTCGCTGCGTAATATTACGGTGGGTGGCTTCCACCTGGGAATCATCCTCGGTCTGGTTATGATCGCGGTGGCGGGCTACGTGCTCATCTCAGATCTGGAAACCGCCAAGCTCGCGGTGGAACGCCACGCCCCGAAAGAATTCGCGTGGACGGCAGCTTTCGGCATCGTTATGACGGTCCTGTGGATTTACCTCGAAGTGCTGCGCGTCGTGGCCTACCTGGCCGCATCCTCGCGGAACTAAGGCTGATAGCTCAAACGAAGGCCGGGACGGAAAAAATCCGTCCCGGCCTTCGGTGGTTTCTGGTAATGGTCCGGGGCTAGCCGAGCGGGCCAGCGCCCGGGAGCGGGCAGGCGATCCCGGTGCGTGCATGGCATTGGTAGCCGTGCGGAACCTTATGAAGATAACCCTGGTGCTCCTCTTCGGCCAGGTAGAAGGGCCCGGCGGCCAGCGCCGGTACCACTTCCGTCACGATAGCTCCCCGCCCGGCCGCCCGAAGAACACCCTCATAACCGGCAATCATGGCCCGAGCGGTGCGCTCCTGGATGTCCGTCGTCGTAAAAATAGCGCTGCGATACTGGGTGCCCACATCGTTTCCCTGCCGATTAAGCGAGGTCGGATCATGGGACTCGAAGAAAAGCTGAAGTAACTTCTCCAGCGGAAGCACACGCGGATCAAAAACCACTCGCACCGTTTCCGCGTGCCCGGTGCGGCCCGTGCACACCTCCGCGTAGGTGGGATTCGGCGTGGTGCCGCCCATATAGCCAACCGCGGTGCTCAGCGTGCCGGCTTCCCAAGCCAGCTTTTCCGCACCCCAAAAACACCCGGAGGCCAGGTAGATAAGCTCCTCACCCGGACCGGGTTCGGCAAGCACGGGCGTACCCAGAACCACGTGCGGCGCCGGATTCGGATTAATCGGATCGGGTCGGCCGGGCAGTGCGGGGGTAGCAGACAGATTCACGATCAGCTCCTTAGCTCTTACCTAAATGTTCGCCTTGCTTTCCGCTTTCCTTGGTGCCTTCGCGTGGCACCTTAGCCTTCTAGCTTCCTAGCCTTCGTAGGGCTTGATATCAAGGATTTCCACCTTGACGGGGCGGCCCAGGCGGTTCTTGAAGGTGGTTTTCTCCCCCTTCTTCAGGCCCAGGATTGCTTGCCCGAGCGGCGCGCTTTCCGGATACACTTCCATCCCCACAATATCCGCGGCCTCCCGCGAACCGAGGAGGAAGGTTTCTTCCATGCCGCCAATGGTGGCTGTCACAACCGTGCCGGAGGCCACCTCATCACCCGAGGGAGGCTCGGATACATGGGCGTTTTCCAGCAGAGCGGTCAGCTCTACGATCCGCCCCTCCAGTTTCGACTGCTCTTCGCGAGCCGCCTGATAGCCACCGTTCTCCCGCAGGTCACCTTCCGAGCGGGCCGCTTCGATCTTCTTGGCGATCTCCGCGCGCTGGACGGTAATCATGTCATTGAGTTCGGCCTTGAGGTGCTCATACGTTTCGGGGGAGAGCCACGCTCCCTTGGTGTTTTCAGACATCTCTTCTCTTTCTCGTCACGGGGTGGGTGCGAGATATGCACCTACCCGGTTGGTCATTCGGTTATGAGTCCGCGCTCGCGCGGCGCAGCTCGGCACGCCCTCGTGCGGCGATGCGGTTGCGGGGGCCCGAGCGCTGGGCGCGGGTGGGACGCCCCACTCGGATAAAAAAATTCATGCCCTGACAGGCATGTTTCTCCGGCTAAGCATACCAGCCTTCCGCGGCTTGCAACATTCCCGTGCGTATTCCAAGATTCCACCATGTCACGATCCCACGATTCCCTCCCGGCACCCAGCCGTGTTCCACTCCGTTACCACCCCGCGGCAGTGCCCGGAGCATCTTGGTAGAGTAGCGCGGTGAATCGGCCCGGTGGCAGCCGCGCCCATGAGCGCACGTCCACAGGCCCGTATCACTAGCACAAAACCCACGAGCTAAGCCCAAAAGCCAGCTGCGGAAGGAGAAGGATAATGGACGAACGCCGCCTCCTTAGCGTCCACGCCCACCCGGACGATGAATCATCAAAAGGCGCAGCTACGCTGGCTAAATACGCCCGCCTCGGCCGAGTCCGGGTGGTCACCTGCACGGGTGGCGAACGCGGAGATATCCTCAATCCTTTATTCGACGCCGCAGCTCTGGCCGGGCGCACCATGGCGCAGCTACGCCGGGAAGAAATGGCGGCAGCAGCCCGCATTCTCGGTATTGAGCACGTTTTCCTCGGCTTTGTGGATTCCGGACTTCCCGAGGGATACCCGGATGTTGAGCTGCCCGCCGATAGTTTCGCTCGGGCCGCGGATACGGATGTACACCGTGCCCTCGTGGCCCAAATCCGCGAATTCCGGCCCCAGGTGGTGACCACCTATGACGAAAACGGCGGCTATCCGCATCCCGATCATGTGCGCACCCATACCGCGACCCTCGCGGCGGTGCGGCTGGCGGGAGAGCCGTGCTGGCCGGAGCTGGGTGAGCCCTGGAAGGTCTCCAAACTTTATTACGACGCCAATCTTTCCTTCACCCGGCTGAGCGCTTTGCACGAAGCGATTCTCGCAGCCGGCCAGGTCAGCCCATTTACGGAGTGGCTCCAGGAGGCCGCGCAATTCCCGCGCCCGCGGCATGCCGCAAGCACCCGGGTCGGCGTCGTCGCATATTTCCCACTACGTGATGCGGCCATGCGTGCCCATGCTTCCCAAATCGACCCGAACGGGCTTTTCTTCGCTGCGCCGCGGGATCTGGAGGCGCAGGTGTGGCCGCACGAGGATTTCTACCTGGCGGCCTCCACCGTGGGTCCGGCCCCAACGGAGGGTGAAACGGACCTCTTCGCGCGGGTACCCGGACTGGAGAGCGAAGAGCAGGCGGCGGCGCGTTACCGTTAGTTACTGCCCGTTCCCCACCCGTTCCCCGGCATCTTTGCGGGCGTCTTGCGTGATGAGCTTTTCCACGCCGTTGCGGTAATCCTCGGATTCAGCGGCGACATCCTCAACCTCCGCACGGAGTTCTTCCACGGAGAGCTGCGCGGTGTGGCGGGGCATGGTGGCGAGCACCTGCGCGGCCTGGGTACGCGGATCCCAGCGGACCTCCGGCCAGCGCGGAGCCAGCCGGGCCAGCGCCTGGGCGAGGAGCTCGGTTACCGCGAGCCGCGCGAACCATTTACGATCTGCCGGCACCGCATACCACGGGGCATATTCCGTGGAGGTACGCTCGAACATCGCTTGGTAGGCATCCATATAGGCGGGCCACTGGGCGCGCGCGGCCACATCAGAAGGCGAATACTTCCAGTGTTTATCGCGGCGCGCCAGCCGGCGCAGCAGCCGGAAACCCTGTTCCTCATAGCCGATAAGCAGGGCCACCTTGACGAGCGTATATCCAGCATCCACGAGTTCACGTTCGAACTCATTGATTTTTTCGTACCGCTCCTCAATTTCCGCGGGAGTGGCCAGCTCATCTACCTTCCCGACCAGCACATCTTCATAATGCGAGCGATCAAAAACCCCGATCATCCCGGCCGGCGGTAGCGCACGCCGAATCCGCCACAGGAAATCGTGGGAGAGTTCCTCCGCGGTGGGTACCCCGAAAGACCGGAGATGCACGCCCTGCGGATCGACCATCCCGAGCACATGCCGGCAAATACCGCCTTTACCTGCGGTATCCATCCCCTGCACGATGAGCAGCACTCGCCGCTCGCCGCCCTGACGCGCTTCGGCATAGAGCCGTTCTTGCAGCTCCGCAAGGAGCTTCCCGCGCTCCTTCATGGCGGCTTTCCCGGCCTTTTTATTCCCGTGCCAGCCAGGTGTGGATCCGGTAGCAACGGAGGCGATCTGAAAACCAGCCCGGATTTGCAGCGCAATACCGGGTGCCGTGGTCCAGCTACTTTCCCGGTCTCGCGCCTTTGCGTTTTTCTTTGTGCTCATTTTCGCTCCTGTGCCTGAGAGGTTTCGTGTGGTGCTGCGCACCATTCTAGCGGGGGTACGACGTCGCCTGCGCCCCTGCGGGCCGCGGGGAGTAGGCGGGCGGCAGGCTTGGCTGGCCGTTGGTGCCGAGACGGCCGGCCCCACTGCGCTGCCCGGATTTATGAGGCGACAGCAAAGAGGGTAAGCCAGACCGCCACCGCGTGGCAGGCGTAACCCGCCACTGTTCCGGAATGGAAGAATTCGTGGAATCCCCAGGTGCGCGGCCAGGGATTGGGCCAGCGGAAAGCGTAGGCGAGCGCACCTACTGTGTAGCAGATCCCGCCGGCAATGATGAGCCAGACGATAGCCGGGCCACCGGCTTCCCACATATCGGGGAGGAACCAGATGGCCACCCACCCGAGCGCAATATAGAGGGGAACGTACAGCCAGCGCGGTGCCGCCGGCCAGAAATTGGAAAGCGCAATCCCGCCGAGCGCCCCGCTCCACACAATGGCCAGTACCAGCGCGGCGGTGCCGCCCGGTAGCAGGGCAAGGGAGAGCGGGGTGTAGGTTCCGGCGATGAGCAAGAAAATATTCGAGTGATCCAGGCGCCGCAAAATAGCGTGCACTTTCGGCCCCCACGAACCCAGGTGATATACCGCAGAGTGCCCGAATAGCACGACGGCGCTCAGCCCGAACACGATGACTCCGATGGTGAGGGCGGCAGTGGGCGCGAAAACTATTTGCACGATCATATTTGCCAGCGCGAGTGGGGCAATAATGGCGTGCTGCCAGCCGCGCAGAGCCGGTTTCGGGAGTACGGATGCGGGTAGCGAAGGTAAATTGTGCGCTGCCCGAGGCCGCCCTGCTGCGGTACGAGAGTTCCGGTCTTTCTTTTCGCCACGTGGTGGCTGAGAGAGGGTATCCGCGTGGCGTTCGCTAGTGGCGTGACAAGGACGGGTCATGGTGCTCCCCACGTGGTCGGTGAATACCTCGGGGATGTCCGAAGATCAACAAACGCGGCGGTGGGCAAGGCGGGAGGTGTGGCTCCGGTTCGCCGCACCGCTTTGAGTCGCTGGCGCAAGTGTACGCCCCTTCCCTGAATATTTTCCGGGTATCTTTTCCTGTTCCCCCAGGATGGGCGGGCTACAGTTAAACGGTTAGGCATCTGGTTGCGCGGCTCGGCTCCGGTTTTGACGGGGTGCGGCTCGAGTGCAGCCTTGCCGGGCGCGGCTCGTGCCACAGTGGCTAGAACGAGGGAGGGGAACAGCGTGGGAATGTCATCATGGCTCTACGCAGCCTATGAGCGCCGCTTGGTGCGTGAGCTTTCCGGGAAGCGTATGCCGCAGCATGTGGCAATTATGCTGGACGGAAACCGCCGTTGGGCGCGGGAACTGGGCGAATCTGCTACCTTCGGTCACCGGGCGGGGGCTGAGCGTATCGCTGAAGTCCTCGGTTGGTGTGAAGACGCTGGTATTGAGGTGGTGACCCTGTGGTTGCTCTCCACGGATAATCTTTCCCGGGCAGCCGAAGAAGTGGGTCCGCTACTGAGCATCATCTGTGAAACTGTCGAAAATCTGGCGCGCTCTAGCCGTTTCCGCCTGGTGGCGGTGGGGAATCTCGATCTTCTTAGTGAGGAATATGCCCAGCGCCTGCGTGCCGCGGCCGCGAGTACCGAAGCCTGTACCGGTTTACATGTGAATATTGCGGTGGGCTACGGCGGGCGTCAAGAAATTACCGACGCGGTGCGTTCCTACCTGCGCGACCAAGCAGCAGCCGGGCGTAGCCTCGCGGAGGTTGCCGAAGATTTTTCCCTCGCGGATATTACCGATCATCTTTATACCCGTGGCCAACCGGATCCTGACCTGGTGATTCGCACGAGCGGGGAGCAGCGCATGAGCGGTTTTATGCTCTGGCAGTCCGTGCACACCGAACTCTATTTCTGTGAAACCTACTGGCCGGATTTCCGGCGCGTGGATTTCTTGCGGGCCCTGCGTGACTATACGCAGCGTGATCGACGCCGCGGGCGCTAGGCCGGGCGCTACAAAATCAAGCTCTTATAACACCGTGGCGCCTATGCCCGTTGAAGCGCGCTAAATTAGACCTTCGCGGCTCTGGTATTCGAAGAAGCCTTCGCTGAGTTCATTGCGGGTGAGCGGTTCCCAGCCTGCATGTGCGGTCATGAGGCTGCGCGCGGTGGTGGCGAAAGCACCCACGGTGTACAGGTGGGACATGGACATGGTGGCGAGTCCGGGGCTGGCTTCCCGCCCGAGCAGACTCACCCGGTCCAGGGTATCGATGGTGGTGGCTATAAAAGCGCTCCGAGCTCCCGCAACATCCACAAAGGGGCGCGGGAGGGAAGCTACGTGGAGGCGGTCACCCGAGGCGGTGATCATGAGCGCGGCACCGTCCTCAAGAAGAATAGCTACGAGCCGCGGCCCGAAACTGAACCAGTGTTCGGCCACCGCGGCGAACTCATTTTCGGGGCCGCTGATACCGTAGAGAAGCCGGATGTCTTTTGAGGTTGCGACGACGACGTCACTCAGCTGCAAGAAACTTTCGGCTTGGATACGGACCCGATCCAGGTTGCGGGCCCGGGGGTGGCGCAGTGCCGGCGAGTAGATGATGGTGGAGGTGGATCGGCACACCCGCAGCCATTCGCGGACGGTGTGGGCTGCGGGCATGGCATGGCAGGCGTCTCCACCGAAAGTAGTGGCCGAGGGGCTGAAGAGATCAAAATCTAGTTTGCGGGCGCCACGTTCCGGAGCCGGCAAAATATCCCAGCTTTCTTCCGGATCCCCGTGTCCCTCCCCGTAATGAGCTTCGGTGAAAGCAGCCGGGGGTGGGGTGGTCAAGCCGGAGGTGAGAGCGGCGCTGGCCGGAGGTGAAGCGGGGCGCAAGAGGAGCTCCACGCCGTGCTCGGCGGCGTAATCACGCACGACCTGCGGATCGGAGGCTTCGGAGATATCGGTGACCATCCGCACTTCGCGCGCCAGGTGGGCTAGATTAACCGCCACCTTGAACATGGTACCGGCACGAAAAGGGGTTTCCTGTTCGCGCTGGTTGGCGATGGCATCGCCAATGACAAGAACTGTCATGCGAAATCCTCGGGGTGGCGGGTGAGTGGGGTGGTATCAAGACCCGTTCCGTCCGCGAATTCTTCCGGGTCGAAATCGTCATCATCGCCGGCCGGCGGGTTCGCAACGGAAGGCTGCTGGGGAGCGGTGGCGCCATCGGGTGCGCCGGCGGGAGCTACCGCACCGCGTTGGGTAGCGGGGGCTGATGCGGCCTCGGGTACGGGTTGAGGAGCTGCCTGAATAGCCGGTACATCTTCGGCGCGTACTTCGCGCACCGCTTCCCGTAGGGCAGCCACCCGGTCTTCTTTAGATGCCTGCGGTGGGATAG
Organism: Actinotignum sp. usb-actsch-213; assembly: GCF_059085665.1. Lineage (NCBI taxonomy): Bacteria > Bacillati > Actinomycetota > Actinomycetes > Actinomycetales > Actinomycetaceae > Actinotignum > Actinotignum sp. usb-actsch-213. Next base: position 48,298 of record NZ_JBHNSQ010000049.1, on the reverse strand, counting down.
CGGGCGCGGGTGCCTGATAGCCGCCTGCTTGTACCGCGGCCGACGGGGCTTGATGAGTGGGAGCGGTAGGCAGAGCAGGGGTTCCTGTGCTTCTTGCCGGCCCCGCGGCCTGGGCTGGAGCGGTAACCGAGCTAGTCGAGTCGGAGAGATCCGCGAGGCTTTCGCCGCGTTCGGCTGCATCAATACGGGCCGCAGCGCCATCAAGCCAGCTCTGGCAGTGGCGGGCCAGAGATTCCCCTACCTCCCACAGTCGCAGGGATTCTTCGAGAGGAATGGAGCCCTGCTCCAGGCGGGAAACAATATCGACAAGTCGGGCCCGGGCTTCTTCGTAGTTGAGGGTAGCCACGCGCGCCTCAATATCTTCGCGCGGGCGGGGTACGGATGCGCCTGATGCGTGGGGTGAGTCTGGCGCTGGTGCCGGGGGTGCGAATCCCTCAGGAGTGGTTCCCTTAGCTACCATGCGCGCTCCCTTTCACTTCGAGATGGAGGGCCCCGGCGGCCAAAATGGCACGCAGGTGTTCTCCGATTTGGACGTCGTTTTCTTGTGAGACTACTCTGTTGTCCCCGCTTAGGATAACCGAATACCCGCGTTGCAGTGTTGCCTGGGGTGAGAGGGCCCGCAGCTGGGAAAGAAGTGAGGAGATATCTTGGGAGCTGGAAGCCATATCGCGCCGGATATGGGCCCGCAGCCAGGAGCGCAACGACTGGATATCCTGTTCGCGCACTTCCACCATAGTTCGGGGGCGGGCCAGGACGGGTCGGGCGCGTAATGCTTCGAGTTCTTTGGTGGCACGGTCGAGTCGATGGCGCATACCCTGGCGCAAGCGGCGCACGGCTGCCTGTACCCCTTCACGTTCAGCTTCCCGATCCGGAACGATGCGCTTGGCGGCATCCGTGGGCGTGGAAGCTCGTAGATCTGCCACGTAGTCACTGATGGGATTATCGCCTTCATGCCCGATAGCGGAGACCACCGGAGTGTGGGTAGCCGCAATAGCACGCACGAGGTGCTCATCGGAGAAGGGGAGGAGGTCTTCCACGGACCCGCCCCCGCGCGCTAGCACAATCACATCCACTCCCGGGTGGGCATCTAGCTCGCGCAGGGCCGGAATCATCTGGGCCACGGCATCCCGGCCCTGTACTGCTACTTCGCGCACCTCGAAACGTACCCCGGGCCAGCGCAGCGAGGCATTAATAATGACATCCTCTTTCGCTTTGGTATTGCGCCCCACGATAAGACCCACCGTGCGGGGTAGGAAGGGGAGGGGCTTTTTACGTTCCGGTGCAAACAGTCCTTCGGAAGCGAGTTTGGCTTTCAGAGCCTCCAAACGCGCGAGAATATCACCCACCCCAACGGGGCGGATTTCCTGTGCCCACAGGGATAGCGAGCCATTGCCGGTATAAAAATCGGGAACGGCCCACACCACCACCCGACTTCCGGAAGTGACGGTTGCGGGAAGTAGGTGGCTGAGTATTTTAACCGTCATAGAGACGTTTTCTTCCAAATCCCGCAAGGTGAGGAACTGGACTTTTGCTCCGGGGCGGCGCTGGAGGGTAATGACTTCGCCTTCCACCCATAACCGCGACATTTTCGCCACATATTCCCGGATTTTTACCGAGAGCAGGCGTAGCGGCCACGGGCGATCCGGTGTTGTCTGCGCAGCCCGTTGCGGCAGGGTTGCGGGTACCGGAGTTGTTGAAGCCATATCAGTTATCGTGCCATGTTTTGCCCCGCACTGCTACGGGACAATCCGTGTTTCGTGATCATCTTCGCCGTCGAGTGCTTCGCGCAGCCCAGCATCGTGGAAGCGTTTGACCTGACCTTCTTCCGCAGCAATGGTTGGTGGGGTAGAAAAATCGGCATCTAGGCTTTCCAGGCGGCGCGCGGTGACCAATACGCGCGAATCGAAAGAGGAGAGCGCGGAATTGTAGTTTTTGACCGCTGAGGTGAGAGAGTTCCCGAGCTTTTCCAAGTGGCCGGCCACCACCCGGAGCCGATCCGTCATTTCCCGCCCGAGCGTAATAATATGTCCGGCTTCTTCACTGATCTTGCTGGAGGCCCACAGTGTTGCCACGGTGCGCAGCAGCGCCAGGAGCGAGGCTGGGGAAGCGGGGACCACCCCGAGGGCCAAGGCATCTTCCAGGAGCGGGGGATCTTCCCGCAGCGCCTCCGCGAGCAGTGATTCTCCCGGAAGGAACATAATCGTGAGCCGAGGTGACCCTGGGAAAAGTGCGGGGTAATCCCTTTTAGCCAGCGCGTTTACGTGGGAACGCACCGCCTTGGCGTGCTGTTTGAGGAGATCGTGGCGCCGCGCGATTTCCTCCGCCGTGGTAGCCGGGGCGGCCTGTGCCTGGAGCATAGCGGTGAGGGGAACCTTGGCATCGAGAGGGAGATGTGCGCCGCCGGGCAAGTGGATAACCATATCCGGGCGCGCAAGCCCGGCACCGCTACCGTGCCCGCTGCCTGCACGTGAAGCAACCTGCTCGGAAAAATCAACGTGGGGGAGCATCCCGGCGGCTTCCACCACCCGGCGTAATTCCACTTCACCCCACATTCCTCGCGCCGAGGTGGAGCTCAGCGCCCCGCGCAGCGCCTGGGTGGCCCGCGCGAGATCTTCCTGGGTGCGGGCCGCCGCGGTGAGCTGGGTGCGGATTTCGGTGCGCTGTTCACCTTGGAGGACCTGCACATCACGGACCCGCTGCTCCATCACCGTGAGCTGTTGGGTAATAGGTGCCAGGGAACGCAAAATGTTGTTATCTGTTTTAGCCCTGGCGATGAGCCCGTTATTTTCCTCCTCTAAACGATCCGAGCGGGCCTGGGCGGCCGCCAAGTGCGCCCGCACCGCCCCGGCATCGCGCTGCGCCTCCTCTAGTTGGTGGCGCACCCGCGCTAGCTCCCGCGCCGAAACTGCGCCACCCAAGCGCACTCGCGCGCTCAAGAAACCCAAGGCGAAACACGCGCATCCCACCGCGATAAGAGCACCTATAACAATCGAGATATCCATAGCGGTATTCAAACACCCGCCTACGACAGAAAAATGGGAGGGAAGCGCGCTGGCGTCGTCGCCCCTTGTTCCACGTGACAGACTTTGATAGCTTTCAAGGTAGCGGAACACAGCACATCTCATCACAAAAAATTAGGGCTAACGTCACCGCTGGTGGTGCCGTGAAGAAGCGGCACCGGGAAGAAAGGAACACCATGTCTACTATCGTTGTGACCGGAATGGGCTCGGGTATCGGCGCTGCCTGCGGGAAGATCCTGGAAGAACGCGGGCATACGCCCGTCGGTGTTGATTTGCGCGGGGCGGAATTTGACGCGGATCTATCCAGCCCGGAGGGGATCGCGGATGCGGTCGCTCGGGTGGTGGAAAAGTACCCGCAGATTGACGGTGTGATCGCGAATGCGGGAACCCAGAGCAATTCACCTCTCGATCTCAAAGTGAATTTCTTCGGTGCGCGCGACACCGTCCGCGCTTTCCTTCCCTACCTGGAAAAAGCGGAAAACGGGCGCGCGGTAATTACTGCCTCCTGCGCCAGTTTGCAACCCAGCGATCCCAAGCTTGTACAGCTGCTTCTTGATGATCAGCGCGAAGAAGCTCTCGCTTACGGCAAGGAACTCGCCGCGCAGGGCCCGATGCAGGGCTACGCGAATTACGCGTGCTCCAAGCGCGCTATTGCCACGTGGGTGCGCCGCGCGGCCGTGAGCGAGGAATTCGCCGGGCGCGGCGTCGGGCTCAATGCGGTGGGCCCGGGGGTGGTTGCCACCCCCATGACGAAAGAACTCCTCTCTACCGAGGAAGGGCGCAAGCAGGCTTTCGGTGCGCTGCCCGCCCCGTACCACGGCGCTTCGGAAGCTCGCGATATTGCCGATGCGCTCGTCTTCTTCGTGACCGGACTCTCGCGGACCATCACGGGGCAGATCCTGTATATCGACGGCGGTGCGGACGCAATTTTGCGCGGCGAAGATATTTGGCACGCCCCGAAATCCATGGACGCGCCCGCGCAGTAGTGCAGCACCTCGGTAGCGCTCCGCGCCACTAGCGTACGTCCGGATAGCAGCCCGCCCTCCTTTCTCTTAGCTAGAATGGAGGGCGTGGCTTTAACAATTGGTATTGCAGGACTTCCCAACGTCGGAAAATCGACCCTTTTTAATGCGCTCACGCGCGCAACGGTGCTCGCGGCGAACTACCCCTTCGCGACGATTGAGCCGAATGTGGGTGTGGTGCCGCTCCCGGATGCGCGGCTGACTAAGCTCGCCGAAATTTTCGGATCTCAGAAAATCCTGCCGGCGACGGTCGATTTTGTGGACATCGCCGGAATCGTGCGCGGGGCATCCAAGGGGGAGGGCCTGGGCAACCAATTCCTCGCCAATATTCGCGAAGCGGATGCAATTTGCCTGGTCACCCGCGCTTTCGCCGACCCGGACGTCGTGCACGTGGAGGGCCGCGTGGACCCGAAAGATGATATCGAAACGGTCACCACCGAACTCATCCTCGCTGATATGCAAACTCTGGAGAAGGCTATCCCGCGCCTCGCCAAGGAAGTGACGGGGAAGAAAACCCCGAAGGAAACGCTCGATGCGGCGCAGCGGGCCTACGCGCTCCTTGAGGCGGGCGAAGTGCTCTCCAACCACGCCGCCGAATTTGACGCGGATATCCTGCGTTCCTTCCAACTCATGACCTCGAAGCCCTTCATCTACGTTTTTAATACCGACGACGACGGCCTCGCTGACACCGCCATGCAGCAGGAACTACGTGACTTTGTGAAACCTGCCCAAGCCATTTTCCTCGATGCCAAATTCGAAGCGGAACTGGTGGAACTCAGCGAAGAAGAAGCCCGGGAAATGCTGGAGGCCACCGGTCAAGAAGAATCCGGCCTGGACCAGCTGGCTCGGGTGGGCTTCGATACCCTCGGCCTGCAAACCTACCTCACGGCCGGCCCCAAAGAGGCCCGCGCCTGGACCATCCACAAGGGCGATACCGCCCCGCAGGCCGCCGGTGTCATCCATACCGATTTCCAGCGCGGCTTTATTAAAGCCGAGGTGGTGTCTTTCGATGACCTGGTGGAATACGGCTCTGTGGCCGCCGCTCGTGAACACGGGAAGCTGCGCCAAGAAGGCAAAGACTACGTGATGCAAGACGGCGACGTGGTCGAATTCCGTTTTAATGTATAGGTAGCTCTTGGTAACGAGCGTGGGAACGAAGGTTGATACTGTGCTGCGCGCGGTGCGTGAGGGCGACGCCGCAGCTATTGTGGCGGCCTTCGCCTCCCATCCCGATATGATCCGGCAGGGCAATATCACGGATATGGCCGGTGCTCGCCGCTATATCGCGCAGATCTTGGAAAATCCCGATTCGCAGCTGGCCTGGGTCATCGCCCGGGAAGATAGCGATGAACTCATCGGTATGGTTCGTATTCACGCGGATGGTGATGAGAAAAGCGGGTGGTTGTCCTACTGGTTGCACCGCGATTACTGGGGCCGTGGAATCATGTCTAGAGCGGCGGCAACCGTCGCGGATTGGGCGCTGTGCGAGCGCGGGCTGGAACGCTTGGAACTCGGACACCGGGTGAATAACCCGGCTTCGGGAGGGGTGGCCCGCGCGGCGGGATTCCTCAAGGAAGGAACCGAACGCGGGAAATTTCTGATTAATGGGTGGCGTATCGATGTTGATTTGTACGGAAGGTTGGCGAGCGATCCGCTGCCTCATTACCGCCCCGTTCCGTATCGTGGATAACCAGCTCAGAACCTCTTCCCCTAAAAGTGTTTTTCGTTACACTTAAAGAGTTATGGATATCACGACACCTGAAGAATTTTCGGTGACAACCACGCGGCTGCGATTGAGGCTGCACCGGCCCGATGATGCGCCGTGGCTGCATAGTATTTACAGCCGTGAAGATGTCACCAGATACCTCATGACCGATGCCTGGAATCCCGAACGGGCGGTCAACGAAGCTGCCCAGCGCGCCCAGGCGCGGGATTTGCGCGGCCCGCAGGCCGCGCTCGCCGTCGTCATCGAACTCGATGCGCAACCCATCGGGGACGTGCGCCTGTGGATGACCGATCCGCAGCACGGCGTCGCGGAGATTGCCACCGTGCTCCACCCGGATTTCCGCGGTCACGGCTACGCATCGGAGGCTATGCGGGCCATGATTCGCTACGCCTGCACCCGGTGCGGAGTGCATCGCGTTGCTGCACAAATGGATGCGCGGGATCGGGTCTGTGAGCTTATGCTCCAGCATGCGGGAATGCGTAAAGAAGCGCATATGCGCCAGGACTTCTGGCTCAAGGGGGAGTGGACCGACACCATCGTCTACGCGGTGCTCGCCAGTGATCTGCGTGAAGGTGGTGGCGATGCCGAAGCCGAAGCGGAGGGTGTTCGCACCGAGCTAAAAGGGGAGCACCCCACGTCCGATTGAATGGTAAATGAGAGATTGGTAATCTGGGTGTCGCTCACCTAAACGAAAGGACACGTTTATGAAGATCGCCATTATTTCCGGATCAATTCGCGAGGGCCAGGCCACCGAGGGTGTGGCCCGGTACGTCGCCCAGCTCGCAGCCCAGCGGGCGGGGGAGGTCGCTTACGAACTCGTCAATATCAAGGATTTCGATATTCCGCTCCTCACCAGCCCCGTGGTTCCGGCTGCGGCCAACGGTCGCTACGATAATCCGGCCATCCAGCGCTGGGCCGATAAAATCAGCGAATTCGACGCCTTTATTTTCGTGACCCCGGAATACAACCACGGGGTGCCCGGGGCCTTCAAGAACGCGGTGGACGCGCTGGGCGTTGAATGGATGAATAAGCCGGTTGCTTTCGTGGGGCACGGCTCCATCGGGGGCGTACGCGCTATCGAGCAATGGCGCCAGATTACGGCTAATTTCAATATGCCAGCTATCCGTTCCGAAGTGAATTTCATGATGTTTGAGGACTGGACGGACGGCGAATTCACTCCGCTGGAACGCCGTGCGAGTGAGGTGGAAGCCGTGCTGAGCGGCCTCGAACACCGCACCGCCCAGGTCGCGAAGTAAAGAAACCTCCCGTGACACGTGCCTGCGCCGCAGCGGTATGGCGGACGTGCGATTCCCCACTGGGGCAGTTCGCCGTTGCGGCGCAGGCGCATGCGGTGATCGCGGTGGTGCTTCCCGGGTGCCCGGGCCCGCAGGCGGTTATCGAGATTGAGAATGAGGCCGAGCGGCGCCGGGCGGAGGAGCTTGCCGCCCGGGCATGTGCCCAGCTCACCGAGTATTTCGCGGGCGAACGCACCCATTTCCGGCTCCCTACCGATCTGCTTCTCACCCGCGGCCCCTTCGCGGCCCGGGTGCAGCGTGCCCTCGAGGAAATTCCCTACGGGGAGACCCGCTCCTATGGCCAGCTTGCTGCAATGGTGGGCAACCCGCGGGCGGTTCGTGCGGTGGGATCGGCATGCGCGCGCAATCCGATACCCATTGTGCTGCCCTGTCACCGGGTTCTTGCCGCGCGTGGCGCCCCGGGCGGGTGCGCGGGTGGGCTTGATATGAAAAAAGCGTTGCTACGGCTAGAAAATTCTGTTGTGGCTGAAACTGGCCTTACGTCCTGACAAGTCTGGTTATGCCAGAAAAACTCCCGCGCCGGTACAAACTATCGGGTACAAACTATGCCGCTAGCTCATGAGCCGAGGAGCGGGAGAACCTCCGCAAGATCAGTGATGCGATAATCAGCATCCGCCTCCAGCTCAATACCGGGAGTTTCCAGGAGAGCACCGGCCACTCCAACTTTATGTGCGGTCGTGATATCAATCGGCCGATCCCCAATAGCGAGGGTGCGGGCCGGATCTAGGTGGTGCTTGCTGAGCATATGGGTGAACATCGCCGGGTCGGGTTTGCGTGGGAAACCGTCCTCGGGGCAAACCATATCGGTAACTTGGAGTCCCAAGCCCTCCAGGAGGGTGCGGGCGCTCGCGCGATCCCGGTGCGTGACCACCACATTGATCCCGGGAACCGCGGCAAGAACATCACGCACATGGGCCATCGCGGGCGGCGGTGTGATTTTCCACGAGTCTTTCAATTCCTGTTCGCGCGCCCGAAACTCGGCTTCCGGAATCCCGAAACGGCGTGAAAGCTCGGTGATGGCTAGGTTGGTGGAGTGCCGGGTCAGGCGGGCAACTTCCAGGAGGGAAACCTCCTGACCGGAATCAAGAACAACCGCCTGCAAGGTGGCATCCACATGCGGATAGGTATCCACCATGGTTCCGCCCATATCCCAAATGATGTTGTGGAACATAATCCTCCTCGCCCGGGCGCTGCCGCCGCGTGTACCGGCACCTTTTGGCTCCGCTTACCGGTACACCTCGCCTGCACACTCCCTCCAGCCTAGCCAGTCACCGCCCCGACCTGCCACGGACGTTCGGCGCGGCTGTCGATCCCGGCGCTAAAATAAACGAGGTGAGCGGACGCTTGCGCACTCTGCGCCACGGAGGCGCCCGCACCGCTAGCATCGGATGAGAGGGAACGCCGTGCAGTATCTTCCGGAGGAATTTCGCCTCAGCGCTTCGGACCGGGCCACCATGATCGGTGATTTCCAGTATTTCCACGCCAATCCCGAGCTCTCTTTCCAGGAAGTGGAGACCTCGCGGGCTCTCCGGGGACGCCTGGAAAACCTCGAACTTTCCGGTGCGATCACCCGTGAGATTATCCCCGTGACCGATACCGGTTTTGCCTGCGTGCTGCGCAACGGTTCCGGCCCGGTGGTGGGCTATCGCGCTGATATGGACGGCCTGCCCGTTGCCGAACGTACCGGCCTGAGCTATGCCTCGCGGGCCACCGGAATTGATGCGTCCGGGAAAAATGTTCCGGTTATGCACGCCTGCGGGCACGATTCCCACATGTCGATCGCGCTCGCCTTGGCCCGGGCCTTTGCGGCCCATGCGCAGCTGTGGCGCGGTACCATCGTTTTTGTTTTCCAGCCTTCGGAAGAAAACGGTCTGGGGGCACGCGCCCTGGTGGAGGCCGGTCTGTGGGAGAAAGCTCCGCGCCCGCAGGTCATGTACGGCGGGCACGTGGTGCCACGCCCGGCCGGCTGGGTCAATCTTCATCCGGGTGGAGTGCTGCCCGGCTCGGACGGTTTCGAAGTTATTGTGCACGGGGTGGGCGGGCACGGCTCGCAGCCCCATCGCGCCGTCGACCCTATTGTGATTGGTTCGGCCATTGTTACCCGCCTGCAAACAATCCGTTCCCGCATGACGGATCCGGACCGCAACGCGGTGGTGAGCGTCGGCGTTTTCCAGGCCGGCAGCCAGGACAATATCATTCCGGACACCGCGCGTCTGTGCATCAATACTCGGTTCCGGGATGAGGAAACCCGCGCAATAATCAATACCGGTATCGAGCGGATTATCCGGGCCGAAGCGCTCGCGGCCGGCGCCCCCGAACCTCTGATCCGCCAGATCCGCCAGGTAGATGCCACCGTGAACGACGACGCAGCTGTTGCGGCCTTGCGTGAGGTGATCGGTGCGGAACTGGGGGAGGAGAATGTGGCCAGCGAAACTTTCGGTTTCAGTGAGGATTTTGCGGTCCTCGGGCAGAGCGCCGGTGCGCCTTCGGTATTCTGGCTTTTCGGTGGTTTTTCGCCCGCGCAGCTCGACCCGGCGCACGGGGAGCCCGCCTCGAATCACTCCCCGGATTTCTACGCGGATCCGGAGCTTGCCCTGGAGCCTGCTTATCGGGTAGGTGCCTGCGCCCTCTATTCCCAGGTGCGTGTCGATTCCTGAACTGCCTCTACGGCAATATCCGGAGGTAGTTTCGGATGCGCGCTACTTCCAGCTGACCGCCTCGCCATCCCATTCCCCGAACTGTACCTCATCGGGGAAGCGGGTGCGCATCACCGCGATTGCTTCCGGATTGGCGTCAATGAGCAGGAACTGGCGGTCCAATTCATGCGCCGCGGCTCCGGTGGTACCTGATCCGGCAAAGAAATCAAGGACGCGGTCCCCCGGGCGAGAAGATGCGGTGATAATCCGGCGCAGAATCCCCAGTGGTTTTTGGGTGGGGTAGCCGGTTTTTTCTTTTCCGGTGGGGGAGACGATGGTATGCCACCACACGTCTGTAGGAAGTTTGCCGCGTGCTGCCTTTTCCTTGGTGACTAATCCGGGAGCCATATACGGTTCTCGATCTACATCTTCCGAATTGAAGTAGTAGCTGGCCGGGTTTTTCACGTACACCAAAATAGTGTCGTGTTTGGCGGGCCAGCGTTTTTTCGTGCGAGCGCCGTAATCGTAGGCCCAAATAATCTCGTTGAGGAAACATTCCCGCCCGAAAAGCGCATCGAGAAGCACTTTCGCGTAATGTGCCTCCCGGTAATCAAGATGGAGATAGAGCGTTCCCGAATCGGTGAGGAGCCGCCAGGCTTCTTCCAGGCGTGGTTCAAGAAAACCCCAATATTCGGCGAAGCTATCATCGTAGCCGAGTACCCGCTCCACGATCGTTTCGTAACGCTGGCCCTTGAAACCGATACGATTCCCGGTGCTGGAACGCCGGGTCACCACCGTGGAGCGGCGTTGGGTGCGGCCGGTATTAAAAGGCGGATCGAGGTAAATAAGCTGGAATGATTCAGCCGGTAAGCTCCGGAGAACCGGTAGGTTATCTCCGAACACCACAGCATCCGTATCCGCATTATTCCACATCTGCGTATCCTCACTTTCTTACCGCCGGCCGCCCGCGCGCGGGCCGGCCACTATTCCTGGAGCGCACGTCCCGCGCCCAGTTATCTGGAATTTCCGGACAACTGGGCACCGTGCGGGGTGTTCGGTTAGTGCAGCTCAGCACGCCCGGCTAACCCCGCCGCGGGGCGTTCCTGGCGCGCATAGTTAGCGCAGCCGCGTTCCATCCGCCAATTCAAAGAGCGTGCGCAGCACCGCCCCGTTACTGGAACGCAAACCGCTGTGCTCATGAGTGGAAGTTACGTACCGGTGGATCCCAGGAAGCAGTGCCCCCGTTTCCAACGAGAACTCCAGGGGCACATAGGCATCATTCACGTACACAGCAGCCGCACCGCGCGCGCCTGATTCCCGCAAAGCATCCGGGAAGTAGAGTTGAGGCCACTCCCAGGTGGCCAGCTTCTCAACTACATCCTTCCACGGTTGGAATGCCGGCACGGTATCCGCCCATTCCGCCCACACATGTTCACCGTAGAGAAGCGAAGTATCGGTGCGGAAATCCTCCGGTTGGGTACGCTCCGCGCTCCAATCGGTGACCACGCCGTCCGCGTAGGAGGATTCGTGCAGCACATAGTAGAGCGGGTTACGCCCATCAAACGGCATGGCCGCGGCCAGGTCATAACGGAAAGCGGTGGAAGCCGGATCCTTTTCCAGCAGGTAGTACAGTTCCCGCCACCCGTTATCCGAACCGAGAAGGTGCCCGAGGGAACGCAGCCGCGAAGGTGAGACAATTTCCCCGGTGGGTAATTCGATGGAGCCGCTACCGGCCAGATCCACCAGCTCCCGTACCCGATCCCGATGCGCGGGGAAGCGCCGGTAGTACTCTGCACTGTGCTCCCGCATCTTTTCCCACGTGAGGGAATAGACATCATCAGCGCTGTGGCGCACCGCGGTGAGCCCGCCGGTGAGGAAAGCCTGATCGATATGTTCGGGCGCGACCGAGAGGTAATGCACGGTAGTGAAACCACCGAAGGACTGCCCGAGCAGGTTGATTTTCTCCACGCCGAGCTCGCGGCGCAGCGCTTCGCAATCGCGCACAATGCCGTCAGCGCGCAGGTGGCTGAGATATTCGGCCACTTCCGCGGCGCTTCCCGTGCTCAGGATATCTTCCCCAACGGGTGTGGAGCGCCCTGTACCGCGTTCATCCACAAAAACAACCCGGTAGCGTTCCAGGGCCACATTTAGCCAGGAGGGTTCCAGCGGGGACAGGCTGGGCCGCCAGGCTTCATAACCGGGCCCGCCCTGCAGGTAGAAGAGATAAGGGAGGGATTCCCCGCCCGGGCGGGTGGCGATGCGAGCAAATATATCAATGGTGCGCGCATCTTCCCGATCCGCGGTGAGCGGCACCGTGAGGCTGAGTTCATCGAGGCGAAGCTGCTCGAGGTAGTGCGTTGTTGTCGTCATACTAGGAACGCTACCAGGCGCTTCGACATTAGTAGCTACACGATGACCTCGCGGGAAATCTCCACGGTGCGATCCGCCGGGAGACTCCTCACCCAGGCCGGCGATGCGGAATGGCGCGCGATCCGCGCAAAAAGCCAGGCTTGCCAGCGAGCCAATTGCGGAAAATCACCGGTGGCGGCAGAGCTCGTGGTGCCCGGAGCTGCGTCGTCGTTCTTCCCACGCGAGCGTACCCCCAGGTGGCTGAGCACCCACTGGGCCTCGCTCAGCTTCCAGGAACCCCACCCGTATTCGTGTTGCGCCCATTCCAGATCAGCCGGAATATTGCGGATATCCATGAAGCCGTAACGCATCGTGAGGTGTACAACGCCTTCCACGCGCGGGCTCACCTGCGTGCGGGTAATGCGTTCGGCGCGCTCGATATGGGCCTGCGGGGCCGTTTTAATGGAGAGAATAATAACGTGGTCGCGCAGACTGCGATGTAGCGCGGTGGTAGCCCGCAAAGCCGCCGGAACCGTGGTAGCGAGGGAATGCGGATAGATCACGGTACCCGGAACACGCCGCAGCGGATTTTTCTGCAGCTGCGCCGCGAACTCCGCGAGGGTACCTTCGGTTCGGGCCCGGGTAGCTGCTACCACTGCCTCCCCGCGCCGCCAGGTGAGCATAACGACCATAAGAACGAGGGCGATGAGCAGGGGGAGCCAGCCGCCGGTTACCAGCTTTGCGGCATTAGCGGCGAAAAGCGGAACTTCCACCACTCCGAGCACCACAGCCAGCGCAGCGCTTTGCCACCAGCGCCAGTGCCAGCCGATCACCGTGAGGGCTAAGAGCATGGCGGTGGTAAGAAGGAAATCGGTGGAGACCGCCAGCCCATAGGCGGATGAAAGCCGCTCCGAATCGCGGAAAATCACCACGACGGTCGCTACTGCGGCCACCAGCAGCCCGGTAATATCCGGCAGGTAAATCTGCCCCGCCCCACTCGCGGAGGTATAGCGAATCCGCAGGTGCGGCAGGTATCCCAACCGGGAAGCCTGGCGGGCAATGGAATAGGTCCCCGCGATCACCGATTGCGAGGCGATCACCGTGGCGCCGGTGGCCAGCAGCGTGAGTACCAGGGCCCACTGGGAAGAAACCAGATGGAAGAACGGATCGGCAATGGCCTCCGGATGCTCGAGCAGCAGTGCACCCTGCCCCAGGTAGTTACACACCAGTGCGGGCAGCACCACCGCGAACCACACCGCGGAAATGGGGCGCCTCCCGAAATGGGCGATATCGGCGTAGAGCGCTTCGGCACCCGTCACCGCAAGCACGACCGCGCCCATGGCGAAAAAACCGATGGCCGGGTGGCGAGCCACAAAAGTGAGGGCCTCATGCGGGGAAAGTGCCGCGAAAATTTCCGGATGCGCGGCAATATGCGGGAGGGCGATGAGAGCCAGGCCCGTGAACCACAGCAGCATGAAGGGCCCGAAAATAACGCCAACCCGCCCGGTACCGTAGCGCTGCATCCAACCCAGGGTGAGAAGAATCACCAGTGCGATGGGCACAATGAGGGTGGCGGGGAAGGTCGGGAGCGCCACCCGGATACCTTCGATAGCGGAAAGCACTGAAATGGCCGGGGTGATAACGGCGTCGCCGAAAAAGAGCGCCGCTCCGAACATGCCCGCTACCGTGAAGAGCGCGGCAGCCCGCGGCCGCCCACCGCTGAGAGTGCGCAGCAGGGTGGCGAGGGCAATAATGCCGCCTTCGCCGTCGTTATCCGCACGCAATACAAGAATGACGTACTTGAAGGACACGATAAGAAGGAGCATCCACACCACCAGGGAGATCACTCCGTAAATCGAGGCGTCCGTGAGCGGAACGGCGCCGCCATGCACGGTGAAAACCGCGCGCACAACGTAGAGCGGACTGGTCCCGATATCGCCGAAAACGACGCCGAGAGCGGCCAAACCAAGACCGGCCCGGGCCAGAGCCCCGCCACTGTCGGCACCGTGTTCTCCACCGTCACGCCGCAACGACGCAGCGCGAAAAATTTTTGTCATGAGCGGGAATCCTAGCTACCTTCGCTGACGAAAAAGCATGGAAAAGGTCCGGTGTGATGTTCTAGTCACCCGGTGTACCATCGTCCCAGGAAGCTAATCGTTGCGGTGAGGAGTTCAATAACAATGGAAACGGTGAACGGCGGCACCCAGCTCGCCACGAGCGGGGCGCAGGTCCTTGCCTGGGTGGTTATTAGCGTTTTGGTGCTGGCCCTGGGAATGCTTTTGCTTTTCTTGGCACGCCGCCACGCGGCGCGCGGCACCATGGAAGTCACGCCGGCAGAGGTTGCGGCCGGTGCCGTCGTGGAAAATGACGGTGCGGGGAACGACGGCGCAACTGAGGCCGCCGGCGGGCCTGGCACCACCGGAACCGATCCCGCGGGGGATTTCTGGGATTCCCCGGAGGGTAATTCGCGCCCCTAACCGCTGAAATAACGAGGCCGGGGTGCCCCGGCGGTCACTAGACTGGGAGGCCATGAGTATGTCTGAGTTTGCCGAGTCCACGCCTGATACCGCGCAGGCGGATACCGCGCCGGTGGATCCAATGCGGGTCCGGGAAGGTACCGCCGCTGATCACCACGCCCGCGGATACGCGCAGTTCATCGCGGAATCTCCGTCCTCCTACCACGCAGCTGCGCAGCTCGCGCGCATTCTGGAAGCACACGGTTTCACCGAGCAGCGCGAAACGGATGCCTGGGAGGCGCGCGGGGCGCGCTATGTGCGGCGCGGTGGGGCATTGATTGCCTGGGTGAGCCCGCGAGGTGCGGGTTCCGGTGAACTAGCGCCGTTCCGAATCCTGGGTGCACATACCGATTCACCCAGCCTCAAACTCAAGCCGGCCGGCATTTCTCGTCACGGGGGCTACACCCAGGTCGATATGGAAGTGTACGGCGGGCCACTACTCAATTCCTGGCTTAACCGTGACCTTGGCCTGGCCGGGCGTATCACGGATATGGACGGTCGGGAATACTTGGTTCGTACCCCCGCCTGCATGGTGATCCCGCAGCTCGCCCCGCACCTTATTTCGGGTAACCGCGATAGCCTCACCTTGGATCGCCAGCAGCATCTCCATCCGATTGTTACCGGGGCGTGCGGGGATGCCGGGGTGGAATCGGAGCTCGGCGCCGATACCGATAGCGATCTTTTTGAAACCCTGGCGCGCTATGCGGAGCCGGGCCCGGAGGGCCGGGAAACGCCCGGTGCCGAATGGATCGGCTGGCATGATATCTACGCATATGATGTTGAGCCGCCGCGGCGCAATGGGACGTACCTATCCGCCGGGCGTCAGGATAATTTATCCTCTGTATATGCCGGCCTTCGTGCGCTCCTCGATGGGGTGGCTGCGGGCGTGGGGAATGACGCGACTCTTCCCTACTTCCCAGTTTTCGCCGCTTTCGACCACGAAGAAGTCGGTTCGGGAACCACCAGCGGAGCCAGCGGGCCCTTCCTGGAAACCGTGCTGACCCGCATCGCGGAAAGCTTCGGGGTGCGCGGGGATAGCTGGTACCGGCTACTGGCGCGTTCGGCCTGCATGTCTGCCGATGCCGGGCACGCTCTCAACCCTAATTACGCGGAGTATTACGACCCGGATTCCGCCCCGCGCGCCGGTGCCGGCCCGCTTATCAAAATGAACGCCCAGCAGCGTTACGCCTCCGATGCCGAATCCGTCACGCTCGCTCTCCGGGCGGCTAGTGATGCCGGCGCTGCTTACCAGTTCTTCATTTCCCGGAATTCCATTCCCTGCGGCACCACCATCGGCCCGCTGACGGCTACTCGCCTGGGTATCACCACGGTGGATGTGGGCGTACCCCTCCTGTCCATGCACTCGGCGCGCGAGCTCTCCCACGTGGATGATCTCTACCAGCTGCGTCGCCTCATTCGCGGTTTCCTTTTCGGGGAGCACGCAGCTGATATGCCGGATGCGGATCTCGCGGATACCGGCGGGGGAGCGGGGTCGGGCTCAGAAAGTGAGAGCAATGAGTAGCGTCCCCGTCACGAACGTTGCCTATCTGCTTGATCGCACCGCTTTCGCCAACCCGGATCGCCCCTGTCTCTTCTATGACGCCACCGCCCTGACGGTCGGTGAGGCCCGCGATATCACCTCCCGCCTCGCCCAACTTTTCGTCCAGGCCGGTGTCTCACACGGGGACCGCGTTATGATCGTGGCCCATAATTCTCCCTATCACTATCTGGTTGCGGTGGCCTGCGCCCGCATCGGTGCGGTTTACGTTCCGGTGGACGCCCGCCTTCACCCGGTGGAGATTCAACGCCTCGTCGATTTTGCGGCCCCGCGCGTTCTTATCGCATGCGCGGAGATAGGCACCGCCGGCGCCTTCACCTCCACGGGAACTCTTATTCATTTTGTTATCGACGACGACGTCCTCGCCCCACCTTTCACTCCCGCCCTCACCAACGGCTATATTGCTCTGAGCGCGGCAACCGGGAGTTTCACCGCTGATTTCGTTGCCGATGGCACCGCCGGTCATCCCGCTTTTAATACCGAGGGATACCCGAGTGGGGTTGCCGTTATGATGTTCCGGCCCGCGCCCCCG
Source organism: Actinotignum sp. usb-actsch-213 (assembly GCF_059085665.1). Classification (NCBI taxonomy): domain Bacteria; kingdom Bacillati; phylum Actinomycetota; class Actinomycetes; order Actinomycetales; family Actinomycetaceae; genus Actinotignum; species Actinotignum sp. usb-actsch-213. The sequence continues at coordinate 31,623 of NZ_JBHNSQ010000049.1, read as the reverse complement.
GAAGCGCCCCGAGCCCTCGAACTTACCCATGACAATTTGTGGTGGGCGGATCGTATTTTCCATGATGCTCTGGGCTACGGGCGTGATGACATTTTCTTACACAGCGCTCGATGTTCCTCTATCGCCGGGTTCAACGGCGGCACGCTCTTCCACTTCGCGCGCGGGGGCCGCATTGTTATTGCGCGTACTCCCTCTCCGGCCGGCCTGCTGCACCTTATTGAAGAACGCCGGGTCACCACCATGTTCGGCACCCCCACCACCTATTCTTTTATGCTCGACGACGACACCTTCGTCGCCCGGGATCTTTCCAGTCTTCGCTACGCCTTCGTGGGCGGAGCAGCGGTACCGCCCGCTCTTATGGGGCGCCTGGATGCCGCGGGTCTACATCCGCTGAATATATGGGGGTCTGTGGAAACAGGCGGCGTCGGCCCGTATCTTCCCACCGCGCGCGTGGCGCACAAGGCTGAAACGGTGGGGCGTGCCATGCCCCACGTGGAGATTCGCTTGGTGGAGCCGGGTACCGATACCCCGGTGGCGCCCGGGGAAAGCGGAGAAATGCAATTACGCGGACCGAGCATTTCGGCCGGATACTGGCACGGGGAGAATTACCAGCGCTCCTCCTTCGCGGGGGAATGGTTCTGCTCTCAAGACCACGCGCGGGTAGATGCGGATGGATATATCACTCTGGTTGCCCGGGTCACCGATACCATCAAAACTGGGGGAGATACCGTTCACCCCGAAGAAATTGAGCGGGTACTCCACCAGTACCCGGGAGTGCGTTCCGCCCTGGTCACAGGTGTGCCAGATCCGGTGTGGGGCCAGGTGGTGGGCGCCGCCATTGTGATGGATTCCCACGAAGCCCGTCCCGAAGATTTCGCTACCCCGGATCCGGTAACCGGCGGTTTCGCGGTGGTGCCCCAGAGCCTACCCGTGCCCAGCCTCGATCAGCTCAGGGCTTTTGCTGCCCAGGCGCTCGCCTCCTTCAAACTCCCGCGCCTCCTGGTGGTGCTTGATGAGCTTCCGGTGGGCGATGACGGGAAGGTGTCCCGGGCGCGGCTGCGCGATCTCTTCGGGCACGGTACTGCCGCGCCCGCCCCCGCGGCGCCCTAAAACAGTGCTTATCTCATTGCTGGAATGATTTTGAGAAAAACTATCTCACCATATGAGATATACCTGGCGTGAGACGTGACTCCTTCCGGGGGTGGTTCTATCGGGATCCTCGCCCGTAAACGGCTCTATGCTGCGATTTTCTCCAATTTTTGCAAGCGTGAACATTTGCACATGAAAAAACACTGAGCCTAAACGTAAAGAAATCGTCAAGACTCGTGTAGGCTTTTTCCATGGTTAGAGCGGTGGCGCTGGCTATCCGCACAGGATGTCAATGCGTGTTCCATCCTGTGGAGATCGTCAACGCACCGGATTCCTGAGAATCCGGCACCGCTTTTGCATATTCCACGCGCTCACGGCGCGAACATGATCACTCCGTACCGGGGGACTGCCCCCGCGGCACGGAAACAGTCAATGAGGAGGTTCCTTCGTGAAGAAGACCGCTTATCCCTTGGTGGCCGGAGCAGCCGCGCTTGCTCTGGTCATGACTGGTTGTTCCTCCAACGGCAAGGGTGGCCCCACCCAGGTCGAAGGAAATGTCAACCGGACCGCTTCGGTTACCATCGGTGCCGATGAATTCCTGGGCTACAATGGCTTGACGCCCACTACCTACAGCTCGGCCAACTCGCTTGTTGTTGATCGCATGATGCCCGGATTCGGCTACTACTCCGCCAATGGCGAGTGGAAGCATGGCACCCCGCTCGGTGACTATGAAATGGTTTCCGAGAACCCGCTCACCGTGAAGTACACTTTCAACGATGATGCTAAGTACCAGGGCGGCGAACCCATCACCTGTGAAGATGCCTACATGGACTGGGTTAGCCAGAACCCGAAGTGGATTATGGATGGCCAGGCCGCTGCAGGCTCCGATGAACCGCTGTTCAACCACGTATCCAGCCCGGATACCTACGCGGACGGTGTTCCGGAAGGCCCCCAGTGCAATGCGGGTGACCGTTCCTTCACCATCACCTACGCCGCTCCGAATCCGGATTGGCAGCTGGTTGTTTCCGGTCCGCTTCCTTCGCACGTGGTAGCCAAGAAGATCGGTATCTCCAAGAAGGAGCTCTTCGAGGCCCTCAAGAACAAGGACTTTGCGACCGCCAAGAAGGCCGCTGAATTCTGGAATAACTGGAATTCGCCCACCCCGGGCCAGCTGCCCGCCGCGGAAGATGCGCCGTCCTTCGGCCCTTACACCCTCAAGGAAGGTGGTTGGGAAGCCGGTCAGTACATCACCATGGTTCCCAATCCGGATTGGTGGGGTGAGAAGCCCGGTCTTGATGAACTGGTAATCCGCTTCATCCCGCCGGAAGGCCAGGTTCAGGCCCTCGCCAACCAGAACGTCAATGTTATTGAACCGCAGGCCACCAAGGACACGCTCGATGCACTCAACGGCACCCAGGGCGTGACCGTCCTCGAAGGCAACACCATGATTTGGGAGCACTTCGACTTCAACTTCGGCCCCGGCTCCGTCTTCGCTAATGACAAGGGTGGCCTCGCGCTGCGCCAGGCCATGGCCTACTGCATCCCGCGTCAGCAGATTGTTGATTCGCTCATCAAGCCGCTCAACGCTAATGCTGAAGTCCTCAACTCGCGCGAATACTTCCCGGATAACCCCGAGTACAAGGAAGTTGTGGCGGCCTCCTACAACGGTGAATACGACACCGTGGATATCGAAAAGGCCAAGGCCAAGGTTGCTGAATCCGGTATCGCCAACCCGGTGGTCCGCATTGGATACAACCAGCCCAACCAGCGCCGTTCTGATGAGGTTGCCCTCGTGACCTCCTCCTGCGCCCAGGCCGGTATCACCGTCCAGGACGTCGGAGCCCAGGGCTTCATGGCCCCGGGTGGTGGCTATGAGAGCGGCGACTTCGACATGGTGCTCTTCGCCTGGTCCGGCTCCGGCCAGATTGTTTCCGGTGCGAATATCTACAAGTCCAACGGTGGCCAGAACAACACCTCGTATGCTAACGCCACTGTTGATACCGAATGGGACAAGGTTTCCTCCAGCCTGGATCCGAAGGTCCAGAAGGAAGCCAAGAAGGTGATTGAGAAGGAACTGTGGAACGACCTCTTCGGTATCCCGCTCTTCACCCACCCGGGTATTGCGGCCTACACCACGGGTATGGAGAACGTTGAGCGCAACGTCACCCAGTCCGGTATTGGTTGGAACGCCGAAAAGTGGGGCTGGGGCTCCGCTCCCGCCAAGGCTGAGTAATCAGCTCTATGCATAGGAAGTAATAGTTATTTTCTAGCTGCACCGGAGGGGCCGCGCTTGCGGCCCCTCCGGGCGTGCAGTCTCATGCGGCCTTCCTGTGTTACATCCCACGTCCCATTTCGTCTGGAAATGCTTATGTACTATAGTCACCGAGTAAAATTGTCCGAACCGGCGCCCATCGGCACACAGAACGGAAAGAAGTCTCGCGGTGTATAAATTCATCGCCAAACGAATTGGCATCTCAGTACTCATCCTCTGGGCCGCGTCGCTCCTTATTTTTGTTCTTACGATCAATTCTGGCGACCCCCTCGAGGACCTTCGCGAATCCAATAACCCGAATCGCGAAAACCTCATGCAGCAGCGCTCCTCCTTCATGGGCCTCGACCTGCCCTGGTATGAGCGCTATTGGGCTTGGCTGACCGGAGCTGCGAAATGCTTCATCGGTCAGTGCGACCTGGGGATTAACCGTTCCGGACAGTCTGTTAATGACATGCTCGGTCAGGCCGCTTCCGCCACCTTGCGCCTCGTGCTGGCGGCCACCTTCCTCGCGATTTTCTTCGGAATCTTCTTCGGTGTGATGAGCGCAATCCGCCGCTACACCGGTTTCGATTACATCGTGACCTTCCTCGCCTTCACCTTCTACTCACTGCCCGCCTTCGTCTTCGCGGTGCTCCTGAAGGAATACGGCGCTATTCGCTTTAACGACTGGCTGGCAGATCCAACAATCTCACTGGTCACTATCGTGATATTTGCCGGCATCTTCGCACTCTTTGTACAGGCCCTCGTGGCCGGCGGTCCGAAGCGGCGCGCCATGGCCGCGGGCATCAGCTTCGCCGTGGCTTTCGGTGTTATGGAATACATTTCCGTGACCCGTGCCTTCCTTGAACCTACTGGCGGGCTGTGGATTGAAGCTCTTATGGGCCTGGCCGGCACGGTGCTCTTCACCGGCCTCTTCCTCGGATTCTCCAATAAGCGCGGCTTTGCCGTGGTGGGAATCAATGCTGCAATTATGTTCGTCATCGTGGCGGCCTGCTCGAATATGCTCTGGGAGCCGACCTGGGGCTTCCTCATCTTGATTCTGGTTCTCGGGATGGCCGCTTCTGTGGGCGTGTCCTACTTCTTCGGTGGCTACGCGCGCCGCTCGGTGACCTGGGCATCGATCTGGGCCGTCTTCTCGGTGTGGATCGCGATTATTTTCGATTTCGCCGCCCGCTACTGGTCAACCTACCTGCCGCTCACCCAGAACCGCCCGATTTCTACTATCGGTTCGATGACCCCGAATTTCCAGGGTAGCCACGTATTCTGGCTGAGCTTCCTGGATTCCTTCACCCACCTCCTGCTGCCGACGATCTCGCTGACGCTTATGTCTATTGCGTCCTATACGCGCTATACGCGTTCGTCGATGCTGGAAGTGCTCGGTCAGGATTACATCCGTACCGCACGGGCCAAGGGCCTGCCCGAACACACGGTTATTACCCGGCACGCTTTCCGTAATGCCATGCTGCCGCTGCTGACCATTATCGCTTTCGATTTTGCGGGCCTGATCGGCGGCGCCGTTATTACCGAAACGGTCTTCGGCTGGAAGGGCATGGGTGAACTCTTCCGAACCGGGCTTGCCCAGGTGGATCCGGCCCCGGTTATGGCTTTCTTCCTGGTCACCGGCGGAGCCGCGGTGCTTATGAATATGGTCGCGGACATCATGTACGCCTACGTCGATCCTCGGATTAGGCGGTAACCATGAGCCTGACAACCCCCATGAATCGTCACGAAGCCCGAGGAGAATCCGATGAGTGAGAATCGTTCGAAAACAACCGTCGCGTCGCTCGACCCGGAACACGTTGTTGAGGTAGACGACGCTCAGCTCGCTTCCTCCAGCCCCTCCTATTCGCAGGGGCGCCTGGTGCTGCGCCGTTTCCTGCGGCATAAGCCCGCGATGGTGTCCGCCGTCGTTCTTATTCTTGTGACGCTGGTGGCTTTCCTGTCCATTGGCTGGAATATGAGCTTCTTCGGCCTGCACTGGCATTTCTCCGGTCTGTGGCGGCACAGCTACACGGACGTGCTGGATGTCGTCAATAACGGCAAACCGACCATGACCTGGATTTCGCTGGGTGAACACCCCTTCGGGCAGGACAATATCGGTAAGGACTACTTCGCCCTGACCATGAAGGGCACCCAGATTTCAATTATTATCGCTTTCGTTGTCGGGCTGGTGTCCACCATTATCGGCACGATTATCGGCGCGGCTGCGGGTTATTTCCGCGGTTGGACCGAAGCGATTCTCATGCGCATCACCGACCTCTTCATCGTGATCCCGCTCCTCATTCTCGCGGCGGTTATCGGCAAGATGGTGGGAAGCCAGGGGATCCTGTTCCTCGCGGTGATGCTGGGCGTGCTCTCCTGGACGGGCCTGGCCCGCCTGGTGCGTGGTGAAGTGCTCTCCTTGCGCGAACGCGAATTCGTAGCCTCGGCTCGCGCGCTGGGAGCTTCACCGTGGCGTATTATTTTCCGCCATATTCTCCCGAACTGCTTGGGCACGATTATCGTCTCGGCAACCCTGTCGATTTCTTCGGCGATTCTGCTGGAAACTTCGCTGTCCTTCCTCGGCTTCGGGGTGCGCCCGCCGGCTACGTCGCTCGGTTTGCTTATTTCTACCTACCAGACCACGTTCTCGACGCGCCCCTGGCTCTTCTTCGCCCCGGCCGGCCTGATCCTCATCATCGCGCTCTCCATTAACTTCATTGGTGACGGATTGCGTGATGCCTTCGATCCGCGCCAGCGTTCAGCGGTATCGCGCCGCAAGATGAAGGCCCTTGCCGAAGGACATATTGAGAACGACGTCGAAGCTGATCTTATGCCGGTGACCACCGCGGCCACCACCGCGACGGGTGGCGAGCACGCCGCTCCCGCATCCGACGCCACCGAAAGGAAGGGCGAATAAATGCGTCTTGGAAAACGCGCTGCAACAACGCAGGATAAAGCTGCCGCGACAGCGGCCACGCTCAAGGCTGACCAGCCCGTCGTCACCCCGCACCCGAAAACCGATAAGCCGGTGCTCGGCTTCGGTGAACTGGATGTCAAATTCGCGACTGAATTCGGCGCGGTTCATGCTGTGCGTGGCGTGAGTATCGATGTGCGACCGGGTGAAGTGGTGGGTCTGGTCGGAGAGTCCGGTTCCGGTAAATCCGTCACCTCCACCACGGCCCTCGGCCTGCTCCCCTCCAATGCCGTTATTAGCGGAAGCGTGCAGGTAGCCGGGCGTGAAGTGCGCGGGATGACCTCGCGTGGCATGCGCGCGTTGCGCGGTGCCGAAGTGGGCATGGTGTTCCAGGAACCCATGACCGCGCTTAACCCGGTTCTCACTATCGGCCGCCAGATGACGGAAGGCTTGGAAACCCACGGGCTCGCCTTCGGGGAAGATGCCCGTAATCGGGCGGTGGCCATGCTCAAGGCCGTCGGGCTGCCCGATGCCGAAGAGCGTATGAATCAGTACCCGCATCAGCTGTCCGGTGGGCAGCGCCAGCGCGTGGTCATCGCGATTGCGCTTATCGCCAACCCCTCCGTCATTATTGCGGACGAACCGACTACCGCCCTGGACGTTACGGTCCAGGCTGATATTCTCGACCTGCTGCGCTCCCTCAAGGACCAGCTCAATACCGGCATCCTCCTCATCACCCACTCCATGGGCGTCATCGCGGATATGGCCGACCGGGTTCATGTGATGTTCAAGGGTGAGATTGTGGAATCGGGCGATGTCGTCCAGGTTCTCAATCACCCCAAGCATCCGTATACGCGCCGCCTGTTGGAAGCAGTGCCGCATCTGGGCCAGGGCCGTGAGCAATTCGGCTTCTCCCTGGAAAAGGAAGCTTCTATTGACCTCAATAAGAAGGTGCTGGAAGCCAAAGATCTCGTGATTGAATACGAGATTCCCGGTAAGGAACCTTTCCGCGCTGTGGACCATGTGTCCCTAGATGTTGCGGAACGTGAAATTGTGGGCCTCGTGGGCGAATCCGGTTCCGGTAAATCCACCATCGGCAAGTGCGTGCTCGGGCTGATTCCGGCCGCCTCCGGTGAGGTGAAGATTTTCGGTGAGGACCTGGTGGGAGCTTCGCGTAAGCACGCCCAGGAACTGCGCCAGCACGTGGGCGTGGTCTTCCAGGATCCGGCCGCGTCCCTCGATCCGCGCTTCCCGGTCGGCGATTGCATTATGGAACCGCTCGATGTGCACAAGGTCGGTACCAAGGCCGAACGCCGCCAGCGTGTGTACGATCTGCTGGATGCGGTGCGCTTGCCGCGTTCTTCCTTCAACCGCTACCCCCATGAGCTTTCCGGTGGGCAGCGCCAGCGCGTGTGCATCGCTCGTGCCCTGGCCCTACGCCCCAAGCTCCTCATCGCGGACGAACCGACCTCCGCGCTGGACGTGTCCGTCCAGGCCCAGGTTCTTACCATGCTCTCCGAGCTCCAGGATGACATGGGCTTTGCTTGCCTGTTCATTTCGCACGATCTTGCGGTGGTCGATATGCTCTCGCATCGCGTGGTCGTGCTGCAAAACGGCAAGGTTGTGGAAGCGGGCCGGCGCGAGGACGTCCTCCACAATCCGCAAGAAGCCTACACTCAGCGGCTTCTGGCGGCCGCTCCGGTTCCCGAACCGATTGAGCAGCGCCGCCGCCGCGAAGAACGCCACGCGCTGCTGCGTAAGCAGGGCCGTGAAGTCTCGCGTTTGCGTTTGAATGAGAACGACGACGCCGCTATCTAGGCGAGAGCTACTCCGGCGCTCAGGTGAAAGCCAGGCCGCAGGCGGCGGCTAGGCAGGCCACCCACGCCACACACAAAACCGCTCGGCCCAGATCCACGGATCTAACCGGGCGGTTTGTGCTAGGTACGGGTGATGGAGCACATTCCCGCGCTCTTTCCTGCGCTGCCCGCAATTGTTCCGCAGCTCGGGAGAGGGTCACCCACCGGGTAGCGGTGCCACGCCCGGCAGGTACGGGAAGATCAACGTGGCGGGCTGCGGCTGGGTGACGCGCGGGGAGGAGGCGGCGCCCGGCTGCGAGCGCTCCGCCCGCCGGGAACGCCGCCGCATCCCAGTGTTCGCCACCCTGAGCATGGGTTGTGAGATAAAAGCGGGTGGTGAAGCGAGCTACCGCACCCCAAGGTAGCCGGATGGTACGCAGCGGGTTAATAATGCTCAGACCTTCCGCGTTATAGCGCAGCTCGGGGAGGAAAAAGAACGACCACGCCGCTCCGGTTATCCCGGCGGCAAGGAAGAAGGCAACGGGGGCGGAGAAGGGCATAGCAACGCCGGCCGCAATAAAGATGAGAGGCGCGAGCCCGAGGGCGATGAGAAAGCCGCCCTTGACGATTTGACCGCGCGAACGCAGGGTTACCTCGCCTCCTTGACGCTTGACACCGCCGGGCCCGGCCACCTCGCCGGACCCGGACGTTTCGGCCCCGCGGCCTGCCTCGCTCGCGCTCACAGTGCCACCGACCAGGCAATACCGCCGAACACCCCGAGCACCCCGGCCACCGCGAAGGCGAGCCGATCCCAGGCCCAGTGCCGTTCCACCCGGGGGTGCTCGCTGGGCGCACCGGTGGGAGCATAACGAGAGGCTACCGACTCAATGAACTTTCGCACCGGGAGTGTTGCCGTGGTGACGGTGTGGTCACCCGATTCGTGGACCGGAATGACGCGGCGGGTATCCGGGGTAGGGCGCCCGACGGTACCGAAAGCGCGGGCGTGGATGGCCGCCCCGTCCGTCGTCGTTATAACAAGACCGTACCCGGATTCGACCCCGCGCAGCCGCGGGAACGGAACCCGCAGATCGCGGAAAGTATTGCGTATCGTCACCCCGGAACCATCTACGTCCACGCTGGGCAAATAAAAGAGGGCGTAGCCGGCCAGGCACATGCCTGCCGCAAATACAGCCGCGGGAGGCAGATAGCCCCACCCGCCCTGCCACACCTGCATGACCAGAGCAATGATTCCGATAGCGCCGCACAGCCCGGCGGCGGGGGCGGCCGAGGCGCCGCGAAGACGATAACGTGCAGACATAAGTATATTTTCCCACGTTCACGGCCTGATTGCCGAAAGCTGCGGGTGGCGGTGGTGATTCTTGACATGGTGGCACATACGGTGCGGGCCAGGCGAGTAACATTGCCAGGGGTTTGCGCTCGCGCATCCCTCATATCACAACGCCGGCGCGGGCCGGCAGGGAAGTAGGTTATGGATAGTCGCAACGATCTTCGCAACGTTGCCATTGTGGCGCACGTTGATCACGGGAAAACTACGCTCGTGGACGCGCTCATGTGGCAGGCCGGGGCTTTCGGAGAGCGCGCCACCGTGGAAAAAACCGGGGAGCGCGTTATGGATTCGGGAGAACTGGAACGCGAAAAAGGTATTACCATCCTCGCGAAGAACACCGCGATCCATTACCGCGGGCCGGCCGCGGCCACAGCCGGTGCGCCTGAAGGCATCACTATTAATGTGATCGATACCCCCGGCCACGCCGATTTCGGCGGGGAAGTTGAACGCGGACTGTCCATGGTGGACGGTGTTATTTTGCTTGTCGATGCTTCCGAAGGCCCGCTTCCGCAAACTCGTTTCGTGCTGCGTAAAGCCCTCGAGGCCTCGCTGCCTGTCATTATTGTTATTAATAAGGTGGATCGCCCGGATGCGCGCATAGCCGAGGTGGAATCCGAAACCCAGGATCTCCTCCTTTCCCTCGCCTCCGACCTGGATCATCCCGACCCGGATATGCTTGATTCCCTGCTGGAAACCCCGGTTATTTACGCCTCGGCGAAGGCCGGGCGCGCCAGCCTCACCCGTCCCGCGGATGGCCAGCTACCTGAGAGCAGCGATCTGGAGCCGCTATTCGAGGCAATCGTCAACTATATTTCCGCCCCGCATTTTGAGGCGGATGCGCCGCTGGCCGCCCAGGTTACCAACCTGGATGCCTCGCCTTTCCTCGGGCGTATCGCCCTGCTGCGGATTTATTCGGGCACTATTAAGAAGGGCGCGACGGTTGCGTGGGTACGCGCTGATGGTACGACGTCGTCGGCCCATATCTCCGAACTGCTTCTTACCGAAGGTCTGGAACGTAAGCCGGCCACCTCTGCCCGGGCTGGCGATATTGTGGCCATCGCTGGTATTCCCGAAATTACCATTGGTGATTCCCTGGTGGATCCGGAGGATCCGCGCCCGCTACCGCCTATCCACGTGGATGACCCGGCCATTTCCATGACCATCGGGATTAATACCTCGCCGCTGGCCGGTACCGAAGGCAAGGGCCATAAGCTCACCGCGCGGCAGGTCAAGGACCGCCTCGATCAGGAGCTCGTGGGCAATGTGTCTATCCGGGTTCTTCCCACCGGGCGTCCCGATGCCTGGGAAGTGCAGGATCGCGGGGAATTGGCTCTGGCGATTCTGGTGGAGCAGATGCGCCGTGAAGGTTTCGAGCTGACGGTGGGTAAGCCCCAGGTGGTTACCCGCACCATTGACGGGGCGGTATGCGAGCCGATGCAGCGCACCACCATTGATGTTCCGGAAGAATACCTCGGCGCGGTCACCCAGCTTATGGCTGCCCGCAAGGGTCTTATGGAGACGATGGCGAATCACGGTACCGGTTGGGTGCGCATGGAATTTGTGGTGCCGGCACGCGGCATGATTGGATTCCGCTCCGCGTTCCTCACTCAAACTCGCGGTACCGGTATTGCCGCCTCGATTTCGGAAGGCTACGCCCCCTGGATGGGGGAGATTTCCTCGCGGGCCACCGGCTCCCTGGTCTCCGACCGGGCCGGGCAGGTCACCGCCTACGCTCTCCAGCGCCTGGAAGATCGCGGAACCTTCTTCGTCACCCCGGGCCAGGAAGTATACGAGGGCCAGGTCGTGGGTGAAAACCCGCGCGATGAGGACATGGACGTCAATGTGGTGCGCGCCAAGGAAATGACAAATATGCGCTCGGCCACCGCCGACGTGTTTGAGACCCTGCAAGCGCCGCGACGCCTTACCCTAGAAGAAGCTATGGAATTCGCTGCTGATGACGAATGCCTGGAAGTGACCCCGGAATCCGTGCGGGTGCGCAAAGTTGTGCTGAGCGCGGTGGAACGCGGCAAGATCGCCGGGCGGAAGAAGCGCGCAAAGAAGTAGCGCCCGCCCAGACAAGGAGTGAGATGAGGAGGAACCGCACCCCGCGCACAAGCGGGCGTCCGGTCGTGCCGAGGGTCGCGCTGCGGAGGGTCGCAAAGCTCGCCACCGGCCTGCTGCTCGGGGCTTTCGCCGGGGCACTGGCCGCGGTTACCCACGCGGGGATGGCGGGGATTCCCGGTCTGGCCACCGATATTGTGTGGGTCGGCCCGCTCCTCGCCACGCTGCTCGTTGCCAGTGGTGCATCTTTTGCTCGCGATTGGCTAGGATCATGGTGCTGGGCTGGATTCTGGCTGGGTGAAGTGGCCCTCACCTTCTGGGCTTTTGCCGCTCCCGGCTACGGGGACATCGTGGCTTTCCACGGGGTGGCCGCGAATCTCTGGCTTGTTCTCGCTCCGCTCGCCGGGGCATTCCCGCTTCTCGGCGCCCTGGCGCGCCGCCGGCATTCCGCGCCCCCGGGCCCACACCCGGAAACTGACCAGGATCAACCACAGGAGGATGCATGCGACCTGAGCACACGCCGCTAAGCTTCGATACCGGCGAATTCCGGCAGGTGGAAGCTACCCGCAAGCTGCGTTGGCCCTGGATTGTTTCCGCGGTTATCGCGATCCTTCTTCTCGCCTACGTGGGTTATGCCTGGTACAGCGCCGACCGCGTGGCGCGGGGCACCACGGTGGCCGGCATTGAGATCGGCGGGATGAATACCGCCACCGCTACCGAACACCTCGGTGGTGAGGTTGCCGCGCGGGTGGCTCGCCCGGTTGAGGTGGTTGTGGAGGGCGCCAGTGTGAGCGTGAACCCGGGCGATTACTCCCTGGGCGTGGACGCGGCGGCCACGGTGGAGAGCCTGACCGGTTTCACCCTCAACCCCGTGGAGATTTTCCATCGCCTCACCGGCAAGGGCGAGGTCGCCCCGAAGGTCACCGTAGACGACGCCGCACTATCCGCCCAGGTGGATACGATTCGTAACGCCACCGGCGCGGAAGCGCGTAACGCCACCCTCGTGATGGAAGGTACGACGGCGCAGCTCAGCCCGGCGCAAGCCGGGCGCGCCGTCGATGCGGAGGCCACCCGCGCAGCTCTGATTGAACAGCCGTTGCGCGGCCAGGAACGTATCGAACTGGAAGCGGTGCCTTCCGAACCCGCCATTAGCACCGAAGCCGCCGAAAAGGCACGCACGGAACTGGCCGGCCCGCTGGTGTCCGGCGACCTCACCGCGAAGGTGGGGGACCGGGTCGTGAACCTCAGTCCGCAAACTCTGGCGCAGGCGGCATCTTTCGTGCCCGAAGGCGCGGCGCTCCAGCTCAAGCTGGACGGTAAGGTGCTGGGCGATGCGGTGCGGGCCGCCGCCCCGGATCTGCTCAAACCGGGGGTGGATGCTCGTATTGAGATCGTGGACCACACCACGCCCACGATTATCCCCTCCCAGGACGGCGTGGGTATTGACGACGCTGCGCTCGCCACCGGCGCTCAGGTTGCCGCGCTGCGTACCGCTGCCGCTGAGCGTCTCGTGGAACTGAGCCCGGCACCAATTCCGGCCGCTTTCAGCACCGCGGACGCGGAAAAGCTCGGGGTCAAGGAAGTGGTTTCCGAAATTTCCACCCCGCTTACCAGCGATTCGGTGCGTACCACCAATTTGCGGGTGGGAACCCGGAAAGTCACCGATACCCTGGTCAAACCGAATGAGACGTTCTCCCTGGAAGCGGCGCTCGGTCCTATTGAGTACTCGGAAGGCTTTGTTTCTTCCGGGGTGGTCATGAACGGTTTCAATAATGAGGCCCTGGGTGGGGGGCTCTCCCAGCTGGCGACGAATGTTTTTAATATCGGCTACCTGGCCGGCTACGAAGATGTGGAGCACCGCCCCCACACCAAGCATTTTTCCCGCTATCCCATGGGCCGTGAATCCACCCTGTGGTCTGGCTCCATTGACGTGAAGTGGAAGAACACCACCCCCTACGGTGCGGTCATCGACACCTACCTGGAGGGTGGCTACGTGGTCACGAAGCTCTGGTCCACGAAGTATTACGATGTCGAAACCTGGACCTCGGAACCGCGCAATTACCGCCAGCCTGTTATGACGGAAGGCAAGGGGCCGGATTGCGAGCCCCAGGGCTTGGGAGATCCCGGATTTACCGTGACCGTGTCTCGCACCGTGAAATTGGGAGATAAGGTCGTTGAGGATTCGTCCTATGACTGGACCTACCAGCCCGATCATGGCCGCACCTGCCCGAAGCCGGAGCCGGCCACCCCGCCCGCACCCGCTCCGCAGCCCGAAGGCGCTCCCGCACCAGCTCCAGCTCCTGCGCCCGGTCACTAGATTTGGTGCTGGGCGTGAGCTCGGATTACGGTAGAGGAGGAGGTGACACCGGTGGCTTATGTCATTACTTTGCCGTGCGTCGATACGAAAGATCGGGCGTGCGTGGACGAATGCCCGGTGGATTGCATTTACGAAGGGGACCGTACCCTCTACATTCACCCGGACGAATGTGTGGATTGCGGGGCCTGTGAACCGGCCTGCCCGGTGGAAGCCATCTATTACGAGGATGATGTTCCCGAAGAATGGTCAGTGTTCACCGCCGTCAATGCGGAATTCTTCTCTGAATTGGGATCCCCGGGCGGGGCGCAAAGCCTGGGGCCCACCGGCACCGACCACCCCTATGTGGCCGGCCTGCCGGCGAACGTCAATGATGAGTCCTAGCGCGCGCCGTCGTTCCGCTCTAGGTGCCCCCATCTAATTGGAAGCGCCGTCGCTCCAATCAAGGGTGGTGCGCGCCAGCTCGCGCACCTGCGGCCAGGTGGCCGCGAAGGAAGGAAGCAGCGGGTAGGAGGTAACATCCTCCACGTTCACCCAGCGCAACTCCATGGACTCCCCGTCGGCCACCGCCTCGAGCCCATCGCGGCAGCGTGCCACGAAGCTGGTATAGGACCAATCCACGTGCGCGGTGGTGAGCTCCCCGCCGCGGCGTAGATCCGTGGGGGCCAGCGCGGTTTCCTCCGTAAATTCGCGCAGTGCACCCTCCCAGGGTTCCTCGTCCCATTCGCGCGCCCCACCCGGGAAAGCCCAGGTGGCACCGCCGTGGCTCCAGGGGGAGCGATGCTGGAGCAGGATCTGGATACGGCCGGCGTGGCGCCGGAAAGCCGCGATTCCGGCCGCCCCGTTCATACCCCAATGGCGTTTGCCGCAACCGCACAGCAGGAAACCGTCCGCGCCGTGATGAACCGTGCCGTGGTGGCTATCGGCCAAGAAACGCTGCGCGGCTTCCGGAAGCACCCCGAGGGCAGGGCGGGCAGGTTTCGCCCAGAACTGGGTGAAGGACAGGCCCAGGTGCTCCACCAGGGAACGCAGCAGCGGCAGGGAAATCCCCACCACCCCGTGGTAATCACCCTCGAGGCGGTCAATAAAGGGGCCACCCAGGCCGTCCGCGGTAAAAGAACCGGCCACTTCCAGGGGCTCCCCGGTGGCGATATACGCCTCGATCTCCGCCGCGCTCAGGTGCGCGAAAGTCACCTTCGCGCGGGAAATCCCGGCCAGGGAACGCCCGGAAGGAACATGGACCAGGCAGTGCCCGGTGTGGAGAATTCCGGAATGCCCGGACATGCGGGCCAGGCGTTCGCGGGCGACCTCCGGGGAATGCGGTTTCCCGTAGACCTCACCCTCGAATTCGAACATGGAATCGCAGCCCACCACAAAATCGGCGCCCTGAGCCGGTCCGGGGGTAGCGGCCACATCGCGGGCTTTGGCCGCGGCCAACGCGAGCACCCCCTGGGAAGGACCCCCGTGCACTCGCGCGAGCAGCGCATCTTCATCCACGTGCGATACCTGCACCAGCGGCTCCACGCCCGCGGCCCGCAAGGTGGCCAGGCGGGCCGGAGACTGGCTGGCAAGAGCCAGGGTCAGGGAGGGCAGCGCGGGCATATGCGTTGCAGGTGTGTGCCCGGCGGAGGTGTGCCCCGCGGGCGTGCGCCCAGCCGCGGGCGTGTGCGCCGCGCCGCCCCCGTTATGAGTCATCGGCATAGGAAGGACCGGCCTAGCGCGAAAGCTCGCTGCGCAGCACGTCCAGGCCCACCCCGCCCAGGCGCAGAGCCTTCATATGCCACGCTTTGAGGTCAAAGCCGGCACCCGCGCGGGACCGGGCTTCTTCACGCAGCTCCTTCCAGATCCGCGCCCCCACCTTGTAGGCGCTGGCCTGCCCGGGCCAGCCGAGGTAGCGGTCCAGCTCGTAGGAAAGGAAGGACTGTTCCATAGCCACATTCGCGCGCAGGAAACGCCAGGCGGCGTCGTGATCCCAGACGCCGGTGCCGAACTGCCCGCCGGCCACCTTCCCGGCATCCTTACCCAGATGCACGCCCATATCCACCACGATGCGGGCCGCGCGCAGCCGCTCGGAATCAAGCACGCCCATGCGGTCACCCGGATCCTCGTGGAAACCGAGCTCGGCCATGAGGGCTTCGGCGTAGAGCGCCCAGCCTTCCCCGTGCCCGGAGACCCAATAGGCCTGACGGCGCCACGCATTGAGCTGATCCTTGAGGTAGACGGCCAAGCCCAGCTGGAGGTGGTGACCCGGTACGCCTTCGTGGTAGACCGTGGTCTTTTCCTGCCAGGTGTGGAATTCCGTGACGCCTTCCGGCACGGACCACCACATGCGGCCCGGCCGGGAAAAATCATCGGACGGGCCGGTGTAGTAGATACCGCCCGAATTCGAGGGCGCGATCATGCATTCGATGGTGCGCATCGCCTCGGGAATATCGAAGTAGTGCGTGGCAGCGGCCATGGCATCATCGGCGGTGTGCTGCATCCAGGAGCGCAATTCCTCCACGCCGTGCAGGGTGTAGCGTTCTTCCTGATCGAGGCGGGTGAGGGCCTCGTTGACGCTCACGCCCTCCCCGTACAGCTCGCGCGCAATGGCTTGCTGTTCCGCGTCGATTCGCTCCAGTTCGTGGATACCCCACTCGTATGTTTCATCCAGATCGACGACGGCGCCCAGGAATTCGCGCGAATGCAGCGCGTAACGATCCCGGCCCACCGCATCATTTTCGGTAGCCCCCGGGAGGAGACCCCGCAGGGTTTCGGCCAGTTCTCCGTAGGCCGCGCGGGCCCGGGCAGCACCTTTCTCCAAAGCGTCGGCAAGTCCCGGGGCTGTGGCCGCCCCGCGCTGGGCTAGCCCCGCGAAGCTCCCCGAATCGGAGGCGGCACCGAGGGCCTGCTCCAGGCAGCGCTCCACCTGCCGGGCCGCGAAAACAGGGCCGGACGCGGCCCGCTGCGCCAGGGATTCCCGATAGCCGGCCAGGGCCCGCGGCACATCGTTCAGGCGCGCCGCGATGGTTTCCCAATCGGAAGTACTGTCCTGGGGCATCACGTCAAAAACATCGCGAATCCCCTGGAGCGGGGATTCAATAACATTGAGCTTGCCGACTTCTTCACCCGCCTCATACAGCTCAATTTCCAGGCCGAGGCGATCGCGCAGGCCTGCGGCGGTCACCCGATCCGTGACGTCCTGCTCTTCAAGGTGATCCAGGGCGGCCAAGGTTTCCCGCACGTTATCCATATGCGCGGCAATCCCGGCGGGGGAGTAATCATCAAGCTTGGTTTCTGGGGCACCGGGCAGGCCGGTGAACGTCACCGTTTCGGGTGAGCTATCCAGGACGCGCTGGAAATAGCGGTCCGCGAGGGCATCAATATCTGTGTGTTCTCGTTTACTCTCCACTGCTCCAGAATAGCCCGCGGCTACCGCGCACTCCACTCCCAGCAAAATCCCTGGATGAAAACATGGACGTGAGTGTCAAGGATGACTAGTATACTGTGATGGAAGGCACTTTATTTATGGCCGGCGGTTGGCGCTCCCTGTTCTCCTCACCTGAGGCGGCGCCGCGCCGGTGGTGAACAGCTAAGGGAAGGGGCTAGTGTGGCTGAGCAATTCGCTAGCGCGCCGCGCCCCTCACCCTATCCCGAAAAATTGCGCGGAGTAGGCGATGGTGGTGCGCGCAAACATTCCGGTATCGGCCCGGCCATGAGCCCGGACCTCATCGCTTACCTCCTCGGGGGTGGCGTCCAGCCCGCTGAAAGCGCGGAGCTCAGCGCGGATGATATGGCCCAGTTGCGGCGTAACACCGCTGCGGATTTGCCTCTTGGCCCGGAATCCGGAGTGCCCCGCCCCGGGCATGCCGCACGTATGGAAGCCCCGGTAGATCGTAATTTCGTGCCTAGCCGGGAAACAGCGGCCCGCACCTCGCAGCGCTCGCGGGCCTGCAGCCCCGCGCCTGATGGCCCGCGGCCGGGCAGCGCTCAGGCGCCAGAATCTGCCGCGCCAGCGGTACCGGCGTCGTACCACTACGCACCCCCGCGTCAGCCGCAGGCCACGGCGGATACGGAAGCCACCACGTTCTCCGCCTATATGGAACACCTCGAGGGCGGGCTACCGCGCTATACCTTGCGCCAGGCCGCGGAGCTTACCAATATGGACACGGAAGGCGTGCGGCGTTTTTGGCTGGCGCTCGGTTTCCCCACCATCGTGGATGAAGATAATGAACGCGTTTTTACGGACGGGGATATTACCGCGATGCGGGCGATGGCGGAATCGCTCGGGGAATCCCCGCTGACGGAATCGGCCCTTACATCGCTGCTGCGCGCCAGTGCCCACAATGTGGATCGCATGCTGCAATGGCATGTGGAAACCTTGCTTGAACTGGCCGAAACTACGGGTGGGCTCGGGCCGGTGGATGCGCGGCGCTGGGTGCTTGATCATTTCGCGGATATTGAAGAATTCTTGCGGCGTACCGCAGCGTATACCTGGTCGCGGCAGGCCGCCGCGCTGCTGCGCCATACCGAGGCGGAAATCGCCCATATTAATGAGGATGACGCCATCCCGCAGATTCCGCGCGCGGTGGGTTTTATCGATATTGTGTCCTTCACGAACCGGACCGAGCGGATGACCTCGCGTCAGTTCATGGAATTTATTGAGCGTTTTGATTACACCTGCCGGGCCGTCATTACCGGTGGGGGTGGGCGCGTGGTTAAATCCATGGGCGATGCTTTCCTCTTTATTGCGGACGATATCGTTACGGGTGCGGATATTGTGTGCGATGTGACCCAAGCCCTGCGCGATACCCCGGAGATTCCGGCGGTGCGGGCCTCCCTCACCTGGGGGCCGGTACTGGGGCGTTTCGGTGATGTTTTCGGGCCGTCGGTGAATATGGCCTCCCGGCTGGCAGATGTGGCCTCCCCGGGTACGGTTCTTACCTCGCGTCCGGTGGCGACCGCGCTCAAAGCGGTAGGGGAGAATCGCTTCACCACGATCTCAGTGGGAACCCCTACCCTCCAGGGACTAGGTGCCACCGAGGTGCTGGAGCTGCGCCGCCTCCGTGCGCATTAAGAACGGGTGCTTTCGCGTGTATCGAGAAAGCCGCTCCCAGGCTGGCTTACGCCCGTTTCACGCCCCGGGGCACAGGCCCTGAGTGAAAAAAGAAAATAGCTTAGACTTTCAGTGTGACTACTTTGCTTCTTGTTGAGGATGATGCCGCTATTTCCGGACCGCTGGCCCGCGCGCTCGGGCGGGAAGGGTACACCGTGAACCTGGTTGCTACCGGGCGGGATGCGCTGGACCAGCTCACCAACGGGGTCGATATTATGGTCCTGGACCTCGGTCTGCCGGATATGGATGGCCTCGAGGTAGCGCGGCAGGCTCGCGGGGAGGGCTATACTTTCCCCATTCTCATTCTTACCGCACGCACCGAAGAAGTGGATATGGTGGTGGGCTTGGATAGCGGGGCGGATGATTACGTCACGAAGCCTTTCCGGCTCGCGGAGCTGCTGGCTCGGGTGCGGGCGTTGCTGCGGCGTACCGAGCAGGGCAATGACCATCTCAATGCCCAAGATATTTCGGTGGATACCGGGGCGCGCCGGGCGCTACGCGAGGGAGTGGAGCTGCCACTCACCGCTAAAGAATTTGATTTGCTTACCGCGCTGATTCGCAGGGCGGGGGATGCCGTGTCACGTGAGCTGCTGCTCAGTGAAGTGTGGGGGGATGAAAACGGTTCCTCCTCGAAGAAACTTGATATGCATATTTCGTGGTTGCGCCGTAAATTGGGCGACGACGTTGACAGTCCTCGCTATATCTCCACGGTGCGGGGACTGGGCTTCCGTTTCGAGACTCACTAAGAAGAACCGATGCGCGCACGTTCTTTGCGGATGACGATCCGCACCGCGCTGGCGGCTATTTTACTGGTCGGGATTCCCGCGCTGGTGATGGGCGGGGTGACGATCCCGCGCAATGCCCTTGATGAGGGGCGGGCCCGGCGGGATATGGTGCTCTTCTTAGGGGCGGAAATCCTGGCGATTATCGTAGCTATTTTGGTGGCGGTGGGGATCGCCATGCGGGTCTCGCGCCGCATTTCCGCGCCGCTTATCTACCTGGCTGCCGCTGCCGAACAGCTGGGAGCGGGAACCACCCGCCCGCAAATGGCGCCCTCGGGAATTGAAGAAATTGACCTGGTTTTTGAGGAGATCGCGCGCGCCGCGGATCGTATGGCCGGCAGGCTTTCCGCTGAACGACAATTCGCGGCCGATGCCTCCCACCAGCTACGCACTCCGCTCACCTCGCTATCCATGCGTCTGGAGGAAATCCAGTACCTCAGCAAGGATCCGGACGTTAAAGAAGAAGCTACGCGTTGCCTGGAACAGGTGGAACGCCTGACCGGGGTGGTGACCGATCTGCTTCACGCCTCGCGTGCTCAGGAAAGTGCCACGGAGGCGGTGGCGTTGCAACCCATTTTTGCCCAGCAGGGTGTGGAGTGGGAGCGGGCTTTCGCGGCGGCAGGCCGGAAAGTGGTCTTCACGGTGGGCGAGCACGGCCCGGTGCTCTCTGATCCCGGGGCGCTCTCCCAAATCATTGCCACGTGCGTGGAAAACTCGCTGAAATACGGGGCAGGGACGACGGCGGTTACCTCGCGCCCAGCCGGCCGGGGCGTCATTATCGATATTAGTGACGAGGGAGAGGGAGTCGCTCCCGAATTCGTGGAAGCTATTTTCACCCAGGGATTTTCCCTGGGCGGGTCCACCGGATTCGGCCTGCCGCTCGCCCGCCAACTAGCCGAACGCAATGGCGGGCGGCTGGAATTATCCCAGGCGCGGCCTCCTGTTTTTTCGGTGGTCCTTGCCGCGCTCCCGGCTGCTCTTGACCCGGCGAAGGTTTTCCCCGCGGGTGGCGAAATTTCGGTGGGTGCCCGCAGACGGCGCTTCTAACAAAGGCGTGCTGCGGAGGAAAACGCCACCGGGCTCCTCGGCCGCCGGATAACGGCGCTATTCGCGCACCCGGAACACCACGTAGCGGTAGAGCACGTAGCGGCAGGCGGTGCCCAAAATCAACCCCACCACATTGGAAGAAATATTATCGGCCAGCTGGGAACGCATATCCAGCACGTAGCGGGAGAACCACAAGCAGCCCAGCTCAATCGCCATGCCACACAGATTCACCGCCACGAATTGCAGAAACTCTCGCATTTTCTCCGCGGAGCGTTGGCTGCGGAACGTCCACAAGCGGTTAGCCACCCAGGAGAAAATCACGGACAGCGTGACGGATATGACTTTCGCCGTCATGGATTGGTCCCCCGGCAGCCGCACCAGTCCGGTGTGAGCCAGCAGATTAAAAATACCCACATTGACGATATAGGCACCCAGCCCCACCGTGCAGAACTGCAGGAATTCCACGAGCCACTGCCGGAAGCTCTGCCCTTTGAGTAAACGGCGCAGCAATTTCTCCACCCGGGCGCGGCTGGAGGAACGAGGTTCTGGTGTTGGTTCTGGTACTGGGGCAGTCATCGCGCTGAGACTATCACGCTTTAGAAACTGGGAAGCATATCAGCCGGAGTCAGGTTCCCCTCGCGCATTTTCCGGAAGAATTCCGGGGTACGCTGCGGATCGAGGAGCACATTAGACTGCCCATTGGCACGGTAATCAAGATCGGCGATGGGGGGAACTCCGGCCAGACCTCCTTCGCCCAGCACGCTCCCGAGCGCCAGCCCGGCCCGTCCCACGTTGTACAGCGACGTATCGCGATCTACCGTGAGGATGGAGCCGGCGGTGCCGACCATGCGCCGCTGCAGCGGGAAATCCACCAGCGTTGCCGGGGTCTTGAGCTTGCCGATCAGGGACGACACCACCTGGCGCTGCCGGTTGGTACGCCCGAGATCACCCAGCGGATCAGATTTGCGCATTCGCGCGAAAGCGAGGGCCTGAGCGCCATTCGTTTCGTGGCAGCCAGCTTCCCAGACCATGCCCGAGTCCGCGTCGTCTACGTCGTCGTCGTAACACAGGCGCACCCCGCCGGCCGCGTCCACAATCTGCTGCACCCCGGCCATGGAAATCTGGATATAGTGATCCACGGTCATCCCGGAAAGTTCCTCCATCGTTTCTACCAGGAGCCGCGGCCCGCCCAAAGCGAAGGAAGAATTGAGCTTCTGTTCGCCCTCCCCTGGAACATTCACGTAGGAATCACGCGGGAGGGAGACCAGCGCGGGTGCCCCGGATTCGGGAACGTGGAGCAACATAATGGTATCCGCGCGCTCACCCTCGGTCGGGTCATCAATCCCGTCCGCTTCGCGCACATCCGAACCCACAATCAGGTACGTGGTGCCGCTTGTTGCCGCGGCCCCGCTCAGCGCATCCATTCGGGTCAGCTTGGAATTGCCGTAAAAGAACAGATAGGTGGGCCAGGCCACCGCAAGAATAAGAAGAAGAACGACGACGCCAGCAACCCAGCGCCACGGATGGCGGCGCCGGGTGCGCCCGGCAGGTGCACCCATCCCGGGCATATCCGGTACCGGATGACGATCAGCCCCGCTATGCGGGTAGGGGGCAGCCGGCGCGGCCTGCGCGGCGGGGCGGACGGCCGGGTAGGACGCTGCGGGCGGGTAGGAAGGTGCCTGCTCGAAGGATTTTGCCGGAGGAGCGGATGCCACCTGGCGTTGCGGAGCAAAGCTCGGGGGCTGCACGGGTGCGGGCCGGCGCGGAGCCCCGGCGGCGCGGGTAGAGCCGGGAATATCAGCGAATTGTTCGCGCGCTTCGGGTGGCGTAGCGCGGCCCCGTCCCACCGGCTGCGCGCCCTGCGAGGAGGGGCGCGGAAGCCTGCGCTTGGGTGGGAACGACGGTGGTGGGGTAGCCCCATGGAAACGGTTCATACTCAGGGAATCGCATTCTCTCGGGTGCATACGGGCGCTGATTCGGCGGTTCGGGCGGTTGTGGGAGCCTGAGAGGCCGGCGTGTCGCTATCCGGCTCCGGTGCTGCGGGTGTGCTTTCGGATGAGGTGGCGGCTTCGGTATCACCAGTGGTGGTGGATTCCGCGGCGCTCGAAGCTCCCTCAGCGTCACTGCCGGTGCTGGGTATGCCGCTAGCGGCGGTACTGGGAAGAGCATCCGGGCTGCCTTCCGGTGGCAAGCCAACGAAAACGCCGTCGGCATTCTTCTCCGCACGTACTGGAACGTCGCGGCGTAGTGCCTCCCACACGTAATCGGCGGAATCGGTGGCGACCACGCGGTTACCAGCCCAGGCGAAAGGCATGGTCCAGAAGCGGATATTGGCCGGATCGAGGGAGCGCAGCGAATTTGCCAGGCCCACAATATTGCTGATGGAGCCGATCTCCTGGGAGGTTTGCAGGGACTGGGTCGCGGCGTCGAGCAGGCGCATGAGGCGGCCGAAATCGGTGAGGAGATTGGAGCGCAGGGCCTCGGCTGCCACCGCGCTCACCAATTCGTGCTGGCGGCCGATACGGGAAATATCCGAGCCGTCTCCCACGCTGTAGCGGGCCCGAGCCAGGGCCAGGGCCTGCGTGCCGTTGAGGAGGCGGCAGCCGGAAGTAATATCGAGGCCGGCGCGCTCGTCGTACAGATCATCCGCGAAGTACATGGGAACCCCGCCCAGGGCATCCACGGTGGAAATAAAGGAAGCAAAATCCACCACGATATAACCGTTGAAAGTAATGCCGGTCATCTTGTGGAGAGTGGTCATGGTGCAGGCCGCCGCGCTGGCCACGTCCCCGTACTGGCCGCCAATGGCGAAAGCGGAGTTGAACATGGTTTCGGGAGCGGGGCGGGTGGTAACCGTTTCCGAACCACCGGAAGAAGTGCGGATCGTGCAGGAAGGAATATCCACGAGGGTGTCGCGGGGCACGGACACAATATCCACGCGGCTGCGATCCGCGCTGATATGCATGATCATGGTGGTATCCGCGCGCATCCCCCCGACTTCGCCAGACTCTCCGGCGTTATCAATATCGGAATCCCCGCTGCGTACATCCGAACCAAGAATGAGGATATTGAGCGGGCGGCCCGCGGAAGGATCCACCGGCTCCGCCGCGGCGGCGGAGGGAACCAGATCATCAATATCGGCCCGGGTGATATTCCCCTGGTAGCGCGCCCACGCGGACCACAGTGCCGTCCCGAAAGTCAGGAGGAGCGCGAGCAGCACAAGCAGCACGACCCGCCACCACGAAGAGGTGCGGCGGCCCCCGATCAGATGCGCCGCGGCGCGTGAGTTTTTTGCCACTACCTCATCATAGGGGTTCGGGTGCGTCGCCCGCTGGAAGAAGCGCCGCACTGCGGTGTTAAGCACGGTGGCGCGGGCGGGAGGCGCGTGGCTCGGCTAGGCTAGGACCATGCGCATTCGTGTCATCACCGTGGCTTTCAATCCCGGGGCGGAACTGGAAGCTTTTCTCGCCTCCCTCCCGGCGGCCCTGCATGAGGCCTACGAATGCGTCATTGTGGATAACGGTTCGGAGCACGCCGAAGTGGATCGGGTGGCCCGCGCCCACGGGGCCCGGGTGGTGCGCACCGGGGAAAATATCGGTTACGGGCGGGCCGCCAACCGCGGAGCCCAGGGTTTCACCGGCGAATGGCTGGCGGTGGCCAATCCCGATGTGGTCTTCACCCCCGGCTCCCTCGATGCGCTGGTGCGCGGGGCGGAAAGCTTCCCGCGGGCCGGCGCGCTCGGCCCGCTTATCCGTACTCCCGAAGGGGAGATTTACCCCTCGGCCCGTCAATTTCCGCGGATCGTTTCCGGGGTGGGGCACGCGCTACTCGGGAATATGTGGCCGAATAATCCCTTCTCCCGTTCCTACCGCTCCAATGCGGACGTCACCCGGGCTCACCCGGTGGACTGGCTTTCCGGCGCCTGCCTGCTGCTGCGGCGGGAGGCCTTCGAAGCCGTGGGTGGTTTCGATGATTCCTATTTCATGTTCTTCGAGGATGTGGCCCTGGGGGAGGCCCTGGCCCGGGCGAGCTGGCAATCGATTTTCCTGCCCGAAGCGGAAGTTATCCACTCCCAGGGGGCCTCCTGGAAAGACCAGCCGGCCGCCATGCTGCGCGAACATCACCGCAGCGCAGCGCACTATATTGATAGCGTCTACGCGCGCCCCTGGCAGGCGCCGCTGCGCTGGGCAATCCGGGGTGGGCTCGCGCTGCGGGCGCAGCTGCACGTGCGGGCAGCGCGCGCGGCGCGTCGTCGCTCTCACTAACTAAAACGTATTAAAATCAAGCCGGAGCTACGAGTGTCCGCGAGGCGGCTCCGCACCGTGCCCGGTGGCCTCAAGTGAATTACACCGATGTATTTTTATGAGGTTAAAGTAAATCGGAGTTAAGGGTGTGAAAGTTGGGACTTTTGCCGTAAGGTAAGTCTGGAAGCTGCCCGTATGAGTCCCCATCGTGGCGGACAGCGTGAACCGGAGGGAAAAATGACCAAACGTCGCGGTCTTGTTCTAGGAACCGTGCTGGCGCTCGCGAGTGCGGGCCTTGCCGTCCCGATTGTGGGCTACGCTTTCGCTGAGAACGATGATGCACAGGGTAGTATTGTTATTCCGCTCACCACGGAAGCGGGAGCCTTGACCACTACCGCCACCGCGCAGCTGGAGGAAACCGTGGAGAGCGCACTCGGTTCTGGCAAGGAAGCCGAGCCGCGCGAAGCGGCGCAACCCACCGAGGAAGCCGAAGCTACCCCGGAAGCGAGTGCCGCGCGCGCGGGCGGCGTCGTATCGCATGCGGTACGCACCAACGTGCTGCGCGCAGAAAATAGAGATGCAGAAAACGCGGACGCAGAAAAGGGAGCCACGGCGGGCACGGAGGCGGGAAACACCGTAACCGGTGGTGAACTGGCCGATAACTACGCCGTCTTCACCAGCCCGGTGCGGGTGGACGAACCCTTCGCGGTAGCGGGGCTGACCTGGAACCGCGGGGAGAGCCTCCCCGAGGGTGCCTCCATCGAAATGCGCACCCTGGACGGAGAACAGTGGTCAGACTGGTACGAAGTGGGTGAGGAATCCCAAACCGAGCGCGAACGGCCCGGAACGGAATACAACGTTTCAGGGGAGTCCACCGGGATTCAGGTGCGTATCACCCAGGGCGAGGGCCCGCTGCCGGCCGGCCTGCGCATCGATATTGCCTATACCGCTGAGGGTGACACCGTGGAGGTGGAGGAGGCCGAAACCGCGCCGATTCTACCTGAACGCGGCACCGAGACCGATCCGGTGGTCAATCCCGAAGAGGGCGAAGAAGAAATTCCAGCCCTGGGCGCCTCACTTTCCGCCGCGCGCGGCGGGGGCACCCTCGAGCAGGGCAGCGTGGTTGCGAGCGGCCTGCTGCCCACCGCCCGCGATTGGACCAACCGCATCGGTACCCGCGGGATCCATACCCGGGCCGATTGGGGCGCGGACCGTTCCCTCATGACATGGCCGGTCGAATATGCCACCTTCCAGGGTATGGTCATCCATCACACCGCCGGCTCGAATAATTACACTCAGGCCGGGGTACCGCGGGTTATCCGCGGAATTTACGCTTTCCACGCTGTCACCCGCGATTGGGGCGATATTGGCTACAACGTGATTGTCGATAAGTACGGCGGGAAATGGGAAGGGCGCTACGGCACCCTGCAATCCCAGGACGGAACCATGGCCATCGGCGCGCATGCCGCCGGGCGCAATACTGGCACCATGGGCGTGTCCGTGCTTGGCACCTTCACCGCGGATCACCGCCCCTCCCAAACCATTCTTAACACCCTCGCGGATGTGGCCGGCTGGAAATTCGCGCTAGCGGGCCTGGATCCGCGTGGCACCACCTCGCTGACCATTCCGCAGCGCAATAATTCGGCGCGCTACCGTTCCGGCGAGGCGATGCCGCGTATCGTGGGGCATCGCGATGTGGGCAATACTTCGTGCCCGGGCACGATCTACGATTCCATCGGCTCCATTCGCGAGAACGCGTACCGTATCTATACGCAATTGCGTTCCGGTGGTGGTACGACGCCGCAACCCGCGCCGCGCCCCACCCAACCACCGGCACCGCGCCCGCCCGCTCCGCCAGCTCCCGCGCCGAGCAATCCGCGCCCGTCCTCCACCGTGGCGCCTTTCCCGCCGCGTTTCTTCCTCGCTAACGGCTGGGGGCGCACCGCCGATATTGTGATGGATTACGGGCTGCGCGGGGATGAAATCCTCACCGGTGATTGGAACGGCGATGGGCGGGATACCCTAGCGATTCGCCGCTCCAATATTTTCCACGTGCGCGATAACCTCACCTCCGGGGTTGCCACCCGGGTCTTCAGCTTCGGGCGCGCCGGTGACGAAGTGTTCGTAGGCGACTGGGATGGCGACGGTGTGGATACCTTCGCGGTGCGGCGTGGGAACCTGCTCCTCGTGCGTAATTCCCTTACGTCCGGTCCGGCCGATGCGGTTTATTGCTTCGGTAACCCGGGGGATACCTGGCTGGTAGGTGACTGGAATGGGGACGGCGTGGATACCCTGGCGGTGCGGCGTGGAAACGTCTTTATCTTCACCGATAACCTGGCCACCAGCGCGGTTTCCGCAGAAATGGCATATGGAAACCCGGGTGACGAGGTGCTCGCCGCGAAAATTGAACCCCAGCGTTCCACCCTCGTGGTGCGCCGCGGGAATGTGTACGTGGTGCGCGGTCCGCTTAGCGGCCCGGAAGTAGTAGAAGATGTGACGTACGGGCGCCACAGCGATATGGTCATCTTCGGTGATTGGGATGGCCAGGGTGGCCAGACGCTCGGGGTGGTGCGCTCGCGCTAAAGCGAGAGCGTCATGCCCTATTCAAGATACGGGCCGGGGAAGCTTCGGTGTGAAGCAAATATCCCCGGCCCGTACGTATATTACGTAGATACCGTGCGCGCCATGATGCCCGTGCGCGCTAGTCCCGCCCAAAAATATCGCGGGTGAGCACCGGCGTGGACGTTTCCGGCATGGTGCCATCCAGACGGTTCGTGATAATCACATCCGCGCGATCCTGGAATTCCTCCCAGGAGTCCAGCACCGAGATATCCCCGAGGGCGCCCGGCTTCAACGCCGGATCGTAAACGAGCACCTCCACACCTCGCGCGTGTAACTGCGCCGCGAGGCTGAGGGCGGCCGAAGCCCGGTGATTATCCGAGCCCGATTTCATGGCTACCTTGTAGATCCCCACCGTGGCGTAGCCAGCCCCGGCTAGGCGGTTAGCCAGGAATCCAATCCGGGTTTCATTGGATTCCACAATCGCGGACATGAGATTTTCGGGCACGCCTTCGAAATCCGCGCGTAATTCTTTGGTGTCCTTGGGCAGGCAGTAGCCACCGTAGCCGAAAGAAGGATTATTGTAATGATCCCCGATGCGGGGATCGAGGCCCACCCCGCGAATAATCTCCGCGGCGTTGAGGGAGCGCGCCATCGCGAAAGAGTCCAGCTCGTTGAAATAAGCGACACGCATAGCCAGATAGGTATTGGAGAAGAGCTTAATCGCTTCGGCTTCCCGGGTTCCCACCTGGATAATCGGGACGTCGCGGGCTTCAGCACCCTCACTCAGCAACTGGGCGAAGTGGGCGGCTGCGGCGTCGTCGCCCGAAACAACAATGCGTGAAGGGTTGAGATTATCTTGCAGTGCCTTGCCCTCGCGCAAAAACTCCGGGGAAAAGACGATGCGCAGCTGCGGGAACGTTTCTTGCATCCGCGCGGTAAAACCGATGGGGATCGTGGATTTAATGACGACGACGGCACCGGGATTCGCCTCAGCTACCTGCGCAATTGCACTTTCAACAGAGGCCGTATCGAAGGCATTGGTCTCCGTATCGTAATCGGTGGGCGTGGCAATGACGGCGTAGTCAGCACCCGCGAGGGCCTCAATATTCGAGGTGGTAGCACGCAGCGAAAGAGGCTTGGTGGCGAGGAACTCTTCGATTTTCGCATCCTGGATCGGGGAGGTGCACGCGTTAATCGCATCCACTTTCGCGGGATTAACATCCGATCCGACAACATCGTGGTGTTGGGCAAGAAGGACGGCGTTGGCCAAGCCCACGTAGCCCAGCCCGATCACAGCAATCTGCATGATGCTCCTAGCTCTTGGGTTGCGTTCAGTATAGCCGGCCCGCTGCGCGGCGGGCCGGTGGGACACGGAGAAGAAGACCGAGGACAGGCTTCCACGAACAGCGCTACCCCGCTCGCGATCCCGGTGGCACTCAAGGTGCCTGCCGGAGAAGTGCGAGCGGGGCAGCGATAAGGGCGATGCGTTGCGGGTACGCCAGGGCAGTGCCCGATGGACCGAAACGCGGCGCTTTAGTGGCCGGTCTTGGCGTACTTGGCCTCCACGGCTTCCTTCTGCGGGCGCCACCACTCTTCATTGGCCTTGTACCATTCCACGGTGTCATGCAGACCCGCCGCGAAGTCCTTGAACTTGGGCTGCCAGCCGGTTTCCTCCACCAGCTTGGAATTATCAATGGCGTAGCGCTGATCGTGGCCCGGGCGGTCATTCACATGATCGAAGTCATCGGGTTCGCGGCCGAACTCCTGGAGAATCATCTTGACGACCTCAAGGTTATTCTTTTCGCCATCCGCGCCGATGAGGTAGGTTTCCCCGATCCGGCCCTTATTGATGATCTCCCATACCGCCACGTTGTGATCGCGTACGTGAATCCAATCGCGCACCTGGAGACCGGTGCCGTAGATCCGCGGGCGGATGCCATCCAGAAGGTTGGTAACGGTACGCGGAATGAACTTCTCCACGTGCTGATAGGGGCCGTAATTATTCGAGCAATTGGAGATGGTGGCTTCCACCCCGAAAGAACGCACCCAGGCGCGTACCAGCAGGTCCGAGCCGGCCTTGGAAGCCGAATACGGGGAGGACGCGATATAGGGATCGCCATCCTGGAAGCGGCGCGGTTCGTCAATCTCCAGGTCCCCGTATACTTCGTCGGTGGAAATATGGTGGAGGCGTACCCCGTGGCGCCGTACCGCTTCCAGAATTGTGTAGGTACCCACCAGGTTGGAGCGGATGAAGGGGGAGGGATCAACGAGCGAGTTATCGTTATGGGATTCCGCCGCGAAATTCACCACCAGATCGCAGTCTTTGACCAGGGGATCAACGGTATCCATATCCGCAATATCGCCCTGGACCAGGGTGACGCGGTCCAGGCCCTCAATGGACTTGGGATTACCCGCGTACGTGAGTTTATCCAGGACGACAACTTCGGCATCAGGATAATCCTCGACAGTTTGGTGAACGAAATTCGCGCCAATAAATCCGGCACCGCCGGTAACCAGGACACGCATATTATTCCTTTCGTGGGTCAGTTCCTGGCTAATTCTACCCGGAACTGCGGGGTGAAGAGTCAGCTCATCGCGCCGTGCCCACATTTTCAACGGGGGTGCGACACCGGCAAGCACTACTATTGTGACGCGCGAAGGGTTTAAGCTGGAGCTATCCGTCCACGCACCGCGGCCTGGATCCTGCACCACTCCGGGGCGCGAACAACCCGAGGAGGTTCTTTTGGAGAGGTATTCGCGCACGCGTACCCGCGCCACCGGGTTCATTGGTGTCACCGCAGTGCTGTCACTGATTGCTACCTTGCTGGGGCTCATGCCGGCAGCGCAGGGTGCGCCCGCTCTGGACGAGGGTGCCGGGAACTACTATTTCTTCAAAAACTCTCTCACCTCGGGTCCGGCCGATGTGGAGATGTCGTACGGGAGGCATACGGATGTGGTGTTTTCCGGGGATTGGAATGGCGATGGCCGAGACACCCTCGGCGTGAACCGCGGCTCCGATTTCTATATGAAAAACAGCTTCGTGTCCGGGGACGCGGATATCCACTTTAAATTCGGGCTGCCCACCGATCAATTCCTTATCGGCAATTGGGATGCGGTCGTGGGCGATACGGTTCTTATTCGTCGCGGTAATACGTATTTCGTGCGCAATGAGCTCACCACCGGAGGCGGGGAACATACTTTTACCTTCGGTCAGCCCGATGATGAAGTGATCGCGGGGGATTGGAATGGCGACGGCACCGATACCCTCGCTATTCGGCGCGGCAATATGTTCTACGTCAGCAATGTGCTCGACGATGATGAGAATTTCACGGTTTTCTCCTTCGGGCGCCACGGGGATACCGTTCTGGTCGGTGACTGGGATGGCGATGGTATCGATAGTTTCGCGGTGCGCCGCGGCAATATGTACTACGTCAATAATTCCACTGTTTCCGGTGGGGATGCTTCCACGGAATTCTCGTACGGGCGGCACGGGGATACCGTTCTGGTGGGCGATTGGGATCGGGACGGGGTGGATACTCTGGCGGTACGCCGCGATTACGTACCGCAGGCTCCCAATAGCCAACGCCCGCCCAACCTTGGTCCCAATTCCGGCGGTTACCCCATTCTGGTCTATGGAACGCTACGCCAGGGGGAAGAAGCTGCCTACGTTGTTAATGATTATTCCGGTATCAAAGAAAGCTCCGTGCCGGATTATGAACTGTGGATCACCGGCCCGCGGTGGAACCCGTGGCCCTGGGCTCTTCCCGGCCCGCGCGGGCTACGCGGTGACCTCCTGCAGTATGGGCCGTGGAATTATGACGCCAAAGTGGCGCAAATGGATGATTGGGAAGGTTATGTTCCGGGTAAGAACCCTGCCTATATGAATTACACGCGTGACCTCGTCACCACGGTGGACGGGCCGGCGTGGATGTACGTGGCAACAAAATGGCGGCAGGATTTCGCGCGGCGCTGGGGCTACGTGGTACCCCACGGTGATTTCCACCGCTTCTAAGAACGCGTGGCGAGAAAAAGGAAAAATAACGAGATGATGCACAGTAGTCACACCACACAGGCTGCACTCTCACAACCCGCGCCCTCGTTCGGGCGGGGAACCCGC
>NZ_JBHNSQ010000048.1:0-19251 GCF_059085665.1 Actinotignum sp. usb-actsch-213 | reverse complement strand
AACCCCCGTCCGCACCCCCTTTTGTCTATTAACCCGCCCACGTTCGCGTTATCATGCCGGACTGAGCCAGCCCGCGGCAGACATGGCGAAGGCCGGGGGTCCACGCTCCCCCGGCCTTCTCACGACTCTCGCGCTAGAACCGAGGATGGAATGGGAACCATCCGGGTTCATCTTGGCTGCGACTGAGCCTGTCCCCGGGAGATAACCAGTCTCCCGGCAGCGGAACGGGTCCACGCCTCCCGTTGCTTTCCGCTGACATGTTCTATATAACCGGAGCTTCCCTAAAATACCATGCACCGAGGCTGGAATTTTCCTGGGAATCTGAGACCGTTTCACCACGCTTTCCGAAGCTGGATACAATAGCCGGTGTTTGTGACATGCCGTGCGGGATCCGTACATCCGGCCCCACACCCGGCCCACAAAAGTAGCGTTCCAAAGAAGGGAAGAGCCGTGCCGCATATGAACGTCGAGTCTTTCAACCTCGACCACCGGAAAGTTTCCGCACCCTACGTGCGGGTTGCCGATATCAAACGCCTGCCGCACGGGGACGTCCTCACCAAATACGACATTCGCTTCTGCCAGCCCAATAAAGAGCATCTGACCATGCCGGTCATTCACTCCATCGAGCATTCCTTCGCTGAATACTCGCGCAATCACAGCGACGCCGTGGTCGATTTTTCCCCGATGGGCTGCCAAACCGGCTTCTACCTGCTGCTCGCCGCAGAACCGGACGTACCCGGCACCTGCGAGCTGGTGGAACAAACCTTCCGCGATATCCTGGCCGCCACCGAAGTCCCGGCCGCGAACGAAGTCCAGTGCGGCTGGGGTGCCAACCACAATCTCAAGGCCGCCCAAGAAGCGGTGGCCGCCATGCTGGCCGGGCGCGCGACCTGGGAGCAGGTGATGGCCAAGTGAGCCGCGCCTGCGCCCTCGCCCCCGGCGGCACCCGGCTGCGCGCCCTCATCATCGCAGCTCAAGACGAAGAAATCGTGCCGGTCCTCGCGGCCCTACGCGCCGAACCTTTCTGCGCCACCACCCCGGCCACCGCCGAATCCCTCCAGTCCATCTTCCCCACCGAGCTGCGCGGCGCATCCGGCGTGAACGTCCCCACGAACCTCGGTCCGGTTCTCTGCCTGCGCACCGGCATTGGCCTGGTCGCCACCGCGAGCGCACTCGGCTGGGCGCTGGCCCGCTACCGCCCCGAGGTCATCATCTCGGCCGGGTCCGCCGGCGGCCTGGCTGCCGATATCCGGGTGGGCGACGTCGTTGCCGGAACCCGCTACCGCTACGGACGCGCGGACGCAACCGTCTTCGGCTACGCACCCGGGCAGGTCCCCGGTGCACCCGAGTATTTCGAAGGCGACGCAACCCTCCTCGCCGCGGTCCCGGAGAATGCGCGCCGCGGCGAAGTCCTCTCCTCCGATGCCTTTGTCACGGCCGCGAATGTAGAGGATACCCGCACCCGTTTCCCGGACGCACTGCTCACCGATATGGAATCGACCGCCGCCGCGCATACCGCCGCGCTCGCGGGCATTCCTTTTATCACGATCCGTTCCGCCTCGGATCTATGCGGCCCGCAGGCCGGGATCGACTATCACATCGGCATCGACGAAGCCGCCGACCTTTCCGCGCGCGCGGTCACGGCCACCCTCGCGCGCCTGGCGGAAACTTCGCCGTGGCACGGCACCGCGAGTGGATCACGCACCCGCAGCCTGCCGCCGCGTTTTTCACACCTCGCACTCGAGGCCGCGATTCTCTATGTTTTCGGCCGTGTTCACGCCACTGAGGGCGACGACGCCGCAGCGCCCGCCGCCTCACTTGATGCGGAAATGGTTGCGGATGTGCGCAGGGCGCTCGGGGATTGCGCCCTGGACGCGGACGAGGTGCTCGCCTGCATCGCCCGGGCCCAGCGCGCTATTGCGGCCGATCCGCAGCTCACCCTCACGGCAAAGCAGTACGACGCCGAACGCCTGGCCGTCACGGAACAGGCAGGCGCGGAATCCGGGCGCGGGAAACTGACCTGGCCACCCACCTCGCAAACCGTAATCAAGCGTTTTTCCGGGTATTGGAACGAGGCGCTCCAGGCGGTCGGGCTCTCCGTGAGCAGCGGGCGCAAACGCGGTGCCTTGAAATTCACCACCCAGGATTATGTAGATGCGTTGCGCAGCCACGCTATCGCGGCGCGGCGCAACGGCAAGAACGTCAGCTACAACGGGTACGTGGAGTGGCTGGCCGATTCGGGCAACCAGGGCACCTACCCCTCCGGGGCCGCGATTCGCCAGCGCTTTGGCTCATGGTCCGCGGCGCTGGCCGAAGCGGGAATTAGCTAGCCGAAACAGGGCTGAGCTAGCCCGGCGCTGCGCGCCTAGTACACCGCGCCTAGTACACCTCGGTGGCGCCGATCTGGTCGAGCATCCACGCCACCTCTTCGGCGCGCTCCCGCCAGGCGTCATAACGCCCGGTTTTCCCGGCGTGCCCGGCCACCATCTCGATGCGTTCCAAGATGGGGCGGTCCGGGCTGGGCTTGGTTTTCTCGCGCAGCACCTGGACCCACTTCGTGGGCTCCACGTAGAGCACCCGAATATCGTTGAGAGACGTGGTGGCCAACACCGCCGGGTAACGCACGCCTTCGCGCACATTCTCCACCGGGCTGTAGTCCTTCATATAGGCATACACCTCCGGAGAAGCCACCGGGTTACCCCATTCTTCCCACTCGCCCACCGTCAGCGGGAGCTCCGGTTTAAGAATGGTGGTCAGCGCATCCACGAAGGGCACCGCGGCATGCACGGCTCGGAAAAGCTCGGGGGCCTGGTTGATCGCCGCACCGATCAGCAGGCCACCGGCGCTGCCACCTTCCGCCACCAGGCGATCAGGTGCCACCCAGCCGGAGTCAATAAGCCACCGCGCCGAATCCACGAAATCATTAAATGTGTTTTTCTTGCGGAGGAGTTTTCCGTCGTCGTACCACCGGCGCCCCAGTTCACCGCCGCCGCGGATATGCGACCACCCGATAACGACGCCGCGGTCGAGCAAGCTCAAGCGGTAAATAGAGAAATAGGGCTCGTTCGACACTTCGTAGCTGCCGTAACCGTAGAGGTAGCCGGGATTGGTGCCATCCGGGTGGATATCGGCACGGCGCACCACCGTGAGGGGGATCTCCACACCATCGCGGGCGGTCACCCATACCGCATCCTGGGTGTACAGCGAGGGGTCATAACCCGGGATATCAAGAGTGCGCAGCACCTCAATATCACCGGTGCGCGGGTCGAAGGCCTTTTGGGTGGGCGGCTCCAGGATGGACTGCTCCGTGAAGACCACCCGCGAAGTGAACCAATTGCCCTCCGGGTAGGTTTCCACGAAGCTTCCCTCGCCGGTGGGGATAGCCACCGGGGCACACCAACCGTGGTTGGGACGTGCCGCGGCCGGTTGGGCGGGCGCCGTGGTGGCGGCGTCGTTCCCCGAAACCGCGCGGGCATCTGCACTGGCCGTTGCCAACGGGGCCGAACCGATAGCGCTGGCGGCAGAAAGTGGACGTTCGCGGCGCATAACCCGCAACTGCGTTTGGCCTTCGGAACGCATCGAAATAACGGCGTGGCCGGCGTAGGCCTCCACGTAATCGACGCGCTCACCCTCCGCGGGCACGAAAATGGGATCCCACTCTTCCGGGGTGGAGGTGCGCAGCGGCGCGGAAGCTACCTCGAAATCGGGGCGGTTGGCGTTATGGACGATAAGGACCTGATCGCCGGCGGGCTCCGCGGTGTATTCCAAACCCTCGCGGCGCTCCAAGACCTTGACGCGCTGCTCGATATTCTCTGTGGAAATAAAACGCACATCCGAGGAGGTCACCGAAGCGGAGCAAATAATAATCCACTTGCCGTTGCGGGACTGTTCGTGATCAACGGAGAAACGCTCGTCGTTTTCCTGGAAGAGGACCGTGTCATTAAAATCGCCGATGCGGTGGAGGTTGACCTGCCATTGACGCCAGGAATCATCCACGCGCGAGTAGGCAACCGCGCTGGAATCGGCCATCCAGGCTAGGCCGTAGCCAATATCGCGCACGGAATCATCAACGATCTGGCCGGTTTCGATATCGAAAATGCGCAGGGTGAAATGCTCATCGCCCGTGAAATCCACGCTCATGGCGCCGAGCTTGCCATCCGGCGAGGGCATGAATCCGCCGCAGAGGAAGAATTCTTCCCCGAGAGCAAGCTCGTTACCGTCCCACACCGGGAATTCCGGGAAAGAGGTATTCAGGTCCGGGCGGGCGGCTCCGCGGGCCGGGGTGCGGAACATCGCCGGGTACTGCCGATCCTGGAAAGTGCGCCGGTAGTACCACCAGTCTCCCACCCGGTAAGGAAGTGCGCGGTCAGCCTCCTTGGTGCGCGCCTTGAATTCGGCCACGAGGTTATCGCGCAGGTCGCTCAGACCCGCGGTTTGCTCCCGGAAATAGGCGTTTTCGGCGTTGAGAAGCGCGCGGACATCCGGATCGGATTTATCACGCAGCCACTCGTAATTATCCACGTAGGTGTCGCCGTGGAAAGTGCGTTCGGTAGGGATTTTCTTCGCGATCGGGCCGATAGTCATGGAGGGATTCTACTGGACAGGAGGTGATTGGTGCGCGTGGGCGTGCGCTGTTGCGCGGCACCGTGCGCGCGGGCGTGTGGTACGACGGCGCAGCCGCCGGCTAGCGCGGACGTCGTCACGTTAGCGGGCAGAAGGGAGCGGGCGGAAGGGAGCGAGAATCTCACAAACCTCAGCAGTCACACCAACATCTGGGGATGGAGCATGTGTTGTCCGGGCTGTACTTCGCGTGTACGACATTTGCAGTACAGCCCGGAAAAACACCCCGCCCCGCCGGCTAGGGCACCTGGGTACCGAGGGGATGGGCCACAGGATGCAAATTGGGGAACATCGGGATCTTGTAGTGCAAGCCCAGAACAGAAAACGGGCCACAATGGTGTGTAGATTTGCATCCTGTTGCGGGCCAGTTGAGGTTTACAGACCTATAGGGCCCACAACCGGGGCCTATAGGCCAAAAAATGAGGACCGGCCCTGGACTACTCCAAGGAGCAGCGGTACCGGTCTTGGTGAGATAACTTTACCGGATCATCAAGAAAACGCGAGCCTGCTTGGATTCTAGTCAGAATCTACTCACGCCAGGGCGGCTTTGAGCAGGTCGCGGGCCGTTGAATGGCTTTCTTCGCTGCCGGTTTTCCGGCTTCCGAACGGAACTACGCGCGGTCAGCCGCGGCGGGAGAATTCACGGGAACGCGCGACGGCGAGGGAATCGACCAGCTCGTTGGCGGCATCACCAGCGTGGCCTTTGACCCATTCTACTTCGGTGCGGCCGGTGCGAGACTCGTACAGCGTGAGGAGGCGCTCGACGAGATCACGATTCTTCACCGGCTTCCCGTCCGCTTTCTTCCAGCCCTTCGCGCGCCAACCGCGCGCCCATTTCGTCATGACATTAATGACGTACTGCGAATCCGCGCGGATAAGCAACGGCGCTTGGGTACCGTGCTGAGCCGCCACATATTCCAAACCCTCGATGAGCGCCGTCAGCTCCATAATATTATTCGTGGTGCGGGCCGCTCCTCCGCTATCCCGCGCCCCGCTGAGCTGCTCAACCCAGGCCCAACCACCCGGTCCCGGATTCCCCGAGCACGCCCCATCGGTGGCAAGCACCGCGGCAAAGCCCGGGCGCGGGCTGCCGACCGGGCTACCGCTCCCGGGCGCCAAGGCTGGAGCGGGGCTGGCTGCGGCGGCGTCGTACCCCTCATCTTCATCCATGCCCGCGAGCGGCAGCAGACCCTGCACCTCGTTAGTCACGGCCTCCGCGGTGGCTGTGCCGCCCGCATCAGTATCCACAACCGCGCGCAGCAAGCGCTCGGAATCCGCGTGCCACAACACCCCGCTTTCGCGTCCCTCATCAGCTAAACCGTGGCGGGAAGCGAGCGGGGACGGCGCGGCGCCGTCGGCCAAACCTAAACGTTCGAGGGCGGCGAGGGTAGTGAAAGTATCCGTGCCGCAACGTTCAGCCAATTCAGCGGTTGTTAACCAGGTTGTCATAGCTTTAGGGTAGCGTGCCGGGCGGTGCGACCACGCATCCCGGGGATTCCGCGCAGTTATCCACAGGGCGTGGCGGCGGGCGCGCAAGGCCACCGGCCCTGTGCATACGCGCACGAAAACCGTTCCTGCCCGGTACCCTTGTACTAGGGAACCCTGTTCGGACCCAGAATAAGGAGAATAATGCTCAACCTAGCTGAATATCGCGACGCCCTGAAGCTCGACGACGAGTGGCCCGCGCCCGCCCCCTCGAAGCGCACCGACCGGGAACTTTTTGAGATTGCCTTCGGCGGTCTGGATGGCGACCTGGCGAAAATGACCGACCGGGAGCTCTTCACCGAACTCAACCACCGCCTCATCCAGCGTGATCCTGAAGAAGTTAATGAGGATGTGTCACGCGCGATTGACGTGCTGCTCTACCGGCTTTCCGGCTACCTCGGCCGCACCGAGGCACGCCACCTGGCTCGTATTTCTGACATGATGCCGGAATCGGAATACCCCGCTCGGGATAAAACCGTGATCTGGCGCGGGGATGCGCGGGAACTCGTGGTGGACGCGGTGGTCAATGGGGCGCGCCCGAACCTGCTGGGCTATCGTGATTACAATAAGCCCTCTATTGACCAGGCGATTCACGGCCAGGCCGGCCCGTGGCTGCGCAATGATTGCGCCACCCTGTACTCGATGTCGAATCGCGAACTGGAACCGGGCGAAGCGGCGCTGACCCGCGGGTATCGCCTGCCGGCACGCTACGTGCTCCACACCCTGCCGCCCACGGTGGAAGGTGAGGTGACGGATGCGGATCGCGCGGCGCTGGCCAGCTGCTACACCCGCTGCCTGGATCTGGCTTCGGACAAGGGTGATATTACCTCGGTGTCCTTCTGCTCGTTGGCCACCGGCCATTCGCATTTCCCCTTCGCGGAAGCCACCCGGATTGCGTTGGATACCGTGGCGCAGTGGCTGCACCAGAATCCGCGCTCGAATGTGAATCTGGTGGTCTTTGATATCTTCGCTGATGAAGATGCGGAACATTTCGTGCGCACGATTGAGCGCTGGGTGGAGGAATAATGAGCCAGGGAACTCCTGACTCCGTGGATCGCGGCCAATCTGGGTTCCAGGGTCAGTACGGTGCGCCCGCAGCGGCGGGTTCGGATGCGGGCGTGGGCCCTGATCCGAGCGTCGGTGCGGCCGGGGGCGCTGCTCCCAGTGCGGGCACCGGTGCTGACCCAGCCGGCCCGGCGTGGCCGCCTTCCGCGCCTCCCGCGGTTCCTGCTGGGGAACAAGAACAGCACCCCAGCAGCCGCGGCTTCTGGGTGATGATCACCGTGCTGGCGATTATTGCCCTGGTGGTTTTCGCGGTGCTGCTCACCCTCGGCTCGTCCAACGGGCGTTTCGGGGGCAGCGCAGCGCCGCACCCCACCACTACCGCCACCGCACCGGCCACGCCTGGAGCAGGCGCGCCGGGCCAGGGCGGATCGGCCCAGGGCGCGCCGGGAACCATCCCGAATACCGCGCCCGGCCCCGTCGAAACGCGCTATACCCAGCTCGCCACGGATCGCGGTTGGGTGGCCGGTCAGGATTACATTCCCACTCAGCCCGATGAGATTCGCACCCAGCTCCAGGCCCTGCCGCAGCTGGAGCCGTCCTCCGGGCAAACCGCCGGGGATCCCAAGGCCCCCGTGCACGTCACGATCTACTCTGATTACGCTTGCAGTTTCTGCAATAAACTCCACGCCGAATCCGTACCGCAGCTCCTGGAGCTGGCCAAGAAGGGCGATATTTACCTCGCGTACGTGCAGGTTCCGATCTTCAAGGACACCGTGTCCAGTGATCGCGCGGCCGCCGCCGCGCACGCGGCCGGATTGCAGGGCAAGTTCTGGGAGTACTCGGCTCTTCTTTTCGACGGCGCAGCTGCCGCCGGCCACGACCCCGACAAGGCAGCATCCATGTTCTCCAATGAGAACCTCGATGCTTTCGCCACCCAGCTGGGCTTGGACGTAGAGGATTTCCGGACCGCGCGTGACAGCGCGGAAACCACCAGCTTCATTGCCGCCCAGGAATCCCTGGGTCTGGAAACCCTGGGGTTGCGCGGCACCCCCGCGATTATTATCAACGGCACCGCGAGCACCGGCTACCAGCCACTCACTGCAATCACCAATACGATTGAGCTCGAAAAGGCGCTCGTGGACGCGGCGGGGTCGGAAGGTTAAGCCAAGCTAAGCTAAATTTGACGAATATTAACAGATAGAAAACAGAGTATCCATGGTACGTGCCCGACGCTAAGCCCTCCCTTTCCGGCGAGGCTGCGCTCCAGTAATACACGGCGTCTCGGTAACTAACCGAGACGGTCCTTTGGGCACCCTACGGACTCGGCCTCTCCGGTATGCACATCGCTTATGGAAGTCTTTGCATATTTTGGAGGTAAGCGTTCATGGATACCCCTATCCTCGAAGCTATCGGGGTAGAAAAAATCTACCCAAAGAAATCAACACCGGCCCTTACCTGCGTTAACCTTGCCCTGCACCCGGGTGAACTGGTTGCCGTTATCGGCCATAACGGAGCGGGAAAATCCACGCTCTTCGATATTCTGGGCGGGCTCATCAAGCCCACCCGCGGCACGGTCAGCAATTCCGTGGCCGAAAGCGCTATCGGCTGGTGCCCGCAGCGCGAAATTATCGACTGGTCCCTCACCGTGACCCAAAATATTCTTTTGGGCCTCGATCTGCGGGTGGGCCGTTGGCATCGCCGCGCTGATATTGAGGGCGTTGCGGAGATTTTGGGCCTCTCGCAGCTCCTTGACCGCACCGCGGAAACCCTCTCCGGCGGGGAATTGCGCCGCACCCAAATCGCCCGCGCAATTATCGGCAACCCCAGCCTCATGATTCTGGACGAGCCAACCACCGGCCTGGACCCCGCCGGCATCGACACCGTTTTTAGCTACCTGCGCTCCCGGGTGGAGGCAGGGCGAACCGTGCTGGTCAGCACGCACGAAACCTCGAAGTTTTCCGAGTACTGCACCCGGGTTATTGCCCTGCGCGGCGGTCGCATTATTGCCGATATGCCGGCCGCGCGGTTCATGGCCCATTGCCCCGGCAGCACCGACCTCTGGGAAGCCCTCACATCATACGAAGAAGAAACACCGCTCCCATGAAAAAATCGCTTATTCTCACTAAGTACCATATTTCCTCCTTGTGGAATTGGCGCGGCGTCTACCTCGGTCGCATCGTCGAGCCACTGGCTTATTTCGTTTTTCTGGTTGCGGGCATTTCCGGGATGCTCGGTAGCGCGCAGAGCGGGAGCTACCTCAGCTACGCCTTCACGGGCATCGTCTGCCTGCTCACGTTCCGCGCTTTCGGCTACACCACTTCCGACGTCGCCAATGACAGAAAGTGGGGCGTCTACGCGATTTTCATGATGCAGGGCGGGAAGGTGTGGACCTATCTCGCCTCGATTTTCGCGGTGATTTCCCTGGTGTTCCTCGTGCAAGTCGCGGCGGTCACGCTCGCTTACTTGGGTCTGTCATTCGCGTGCGGAACCAGCGTAAACGCCACCGTTCTGCTGGCGGGGCCGCTCATTGCCCTCCTGGTTGTGTGGGGCTGGGTGAGCCTCGGCGCGGCGGTGGGCGCCCTGGTGAATAGCTACGCGGCGCGCGATATGCTCGCCACGTTCACCACGCTTCCGGTGGTCCTCTCCGCCCCGCTGTTCTACGAGCTCAGCTCCGCGCCCACGTACCTCCAGGCCATCGCGCGCTGCAACCCGCTCACGTATCACGTGCAGTGGATGCGCGCACCGGCGGCTGTGGATATCGTGTTCGCGCTGCTGTGGGTTGGAACAACGACGGCGCTAGCCCGCTACGCTCTCAGCCGCGCAGATAGGCTCAGCTCCGAGCGGTAACTCCCCGGCCCGGCGGCGCGAAGCACAAACTAAAACAGGACCGCCTCCCGGAGCGCACCCGCGCCTCACCCTTTCATCCTCACCCCTCCGGCACATCAACCGCCTGCCACATCTCCCACAGCCGGGCGTATTCCCCGCCGCGTTCGACCAGCTCATCGTGGCTGCCCAGCTCGGCAACCCGCCCGTCGAGCATCACGGCCACCCGATCCGCGGAGTGGGCGCTATACAAACGGTGCGCGATGGAAATAACGGTGCGCCCTTCCAGTACCCGCGCCAGGGCACGCTCCGCCGAACGCGCCGCATTCGGATCCAGCATCGCGGTGGCCTCGTCCAAAATGAGGATCTGCGGATCCAGCACAATAATGCGGGCCAGCGCCAATTGCTGGGCCTGCGCGGGTGACAGCTCGCGCGCCCCACCCGCCAGGCGCTCCTCCAAAGGCAGATCCAGTTCCACCGCCGCGAGCGCGGCCCGCATTTCCTCCTCGCTGGCATCCGCGCGAGCCATGCGCAGATTATCGGCCACCGTTCCCACGAACACGTGGTGCTCCTGCGTCACCAGCGACACCGTGGTATGCAGGTGATCCTCCCTAATTCGGGAAGCATCCGCACCGCCGATCCGCACCGTCCCCGATTCAGGGCGGTTAATACCGGCAATCAGACGCGCCAGCGTGGACTTCCCGGCCCCGGACGGCCCCACAATCGCCAGGTGCTCCCCGCTGCGCACCTCCAGATCCACGCCCTTGAGCGCGTAGGCGCGTGGCTCGCTGGGCCCGGCGTCGTCGTTAATGGTGCGGCCGTAACGGAAACGCACCCCGCGCAATTCAACATCGGTTCCACGCGGAACTTCGGGGCGCGACTCCGGCGGCACCGTATCCACCCCGAAAATGCGGGCGAAGGACACCAAGGAATACTGGAGTTCGGTGATGAACCAGCCGAGCTCTTCGAGCGGGCCGGCCAGTTGGATCGCGAGCATCGTGACCGTGATGACCTGGCCGAGAGTTGCGGCGCCGCGCGGGATGAGCAGCGCGCCCACCAGCGGCGTGACCAGAACCGGCAGCCAGACGGATAGCGCCACGCCGGCGCGGAACAGCCATACAATCCCCGCGCCGTACGTTTCCACGCGCACGTGTTCCTCGATGAAGGTGCCCAGGCGCCCGAGGCGCACCCGCCCCAGGTTGAGGGCATCGACGGTGGTTTTTTGGGTGACGGTTTCGGAAACCGAGCCGGCGAAAGCCGCGCGCACCGCGCTCCCGGACTGGAAAACCGGAACGATGCGGCGCAGGAACCAGCGCACCACCGCCGTCACCAGCGCCGTGAGGAACAGCGTCCAGCCGAGGGTCGGGGCCGCCAAGAGCGCCGCTCCCAGCGAAACGCACACGGTGGTCACCAGCACCACGAGGCTGGAAATTCCGCGTTGGATAAAGAATTGTACGCGGGTGATATCGTCCGTGGTGCGGCCGAGGAGATCCCCGGAGCCGGCGCTTTCCACCAGGTCAAGGGGCAGGTGGGTGATGCCGTGCACCACGCCGTCGCGCAGCTGGGCGAAAATACGGTTGCCGAAAT
This sequence comes from Actinotignum sp. usb-actsch-213, assembly GCF_059085665.1. Lineage (NCBI taxonomy): Bacteria > Bacillati > Actinomycetota > Actinomycetes > Actinomycetales > Actinomycetaceae > Actinotignum > Actinotignum sp. usb-actsch-213. The sequence continues at coordinate 7,731 of NZ_JBHNSQ010000048.1, read as the reverse complement.
ATTCCGCGCGCAAATCCGCGAGGAACGTGAACAGCGTATGCACCGCGACCGCCCCGAGCATCAGGGCGATGAGCCCGGCCGCGCGGGCGGCTGCTTCCGGGTGTCCGGCAATATCGATGGCACGGCCGATCACGATAGGAGAAATAACCGCCGCGATGGCCGCCACTAATTGCAGCCCGACGACCAGGCTGAATTCACCCAGGCGCCCGCGGACAATACGCGCCAGGGCACGCACAGAAAAACGGCGCGATGCGATGGGAAGGATCATGCCAGCTCCTCTCCGGGTTGCGGGGTTTTCGCGGCGGCGCGGTTTGCGGCGGCGCGGTTTGCGGCGGCGGGCCGTTCCGCGGATCCGGTTTCACCGGTTTGCGGTTCTTCTCCGGTTTCCCGCACCACGATGCGGCGATAGTCCGGGTAGTCGAGTAGGTCCGCGTGCGTACCGCGCGCGATTTCTTTGCCGTCGCGAATAAGAACGACGACGTCAGCCGCCCCCAGCACCAGCGGAGATGCCGAAACGACTACGGTGGTGCGCCCTTTTCGGGCTTGGGATAGGGCCGCGGCGATACGAGCCTCGGTGTGGGAATCCACCGCGGAGGTGGGGTCCACGAGGATGGCGATGTCCGGGTCGGAAGCCAGCAGCCGGGCCAACACCACGCGCTGACGCTGGCCACCCGAAACATTGCGGCCACGCTCGGTGACCGTGCCGTCCAAGCCGCCCAGCGAATCCACGGCATCGCGAGCCTGAGCCGTGGCCAGCGCCCAGGTGAGCCGATCATCGGCACTGGTATCCGCCGGGGCATGCTGGTGGCCGGCCTGTCCGCTCGAATAATCCTCGAAAAGCTGGGCCAGGGTGCGGGCTGGCACCTCCGGGGCGTGCTCGCCCTGGAGGTTTTCGCGCAGGGTGCCAGCGAAAAGATCGGCGACCGGCCCCGAGTAGCGGATATGGGCGCGTAGTTCGTCCAAGGGAATATCCGCGGCGCGGGCTTCGCCCGGGGTGGGCGCTTTGCCGGCGGCGGGCCCTTCGCCCAGCTCACCGTTAGCTGTCGGAGCGGGCCAGCGCAGGCTGATATCGGCGTCGTCGTTCATCCGCGCGAGCCGCGCCGCAATCGCGGTACCCTCCTCCACATTCGCGCCCACCACGGCGGTGAAGCGCCCGGCTTCGATGTGCAGCTCCGCCGCGGCGTCGTACAGCGAAACCGCGTGCCAGGCCGGCGGGATCACGGTGCCGGTATCGGGCAGGAGCGGTTCGGCCGCGAGCGCGCGGGTAATTTTCTTGGCGCTCACCCAGGCAGCCACCGCGGTTGCCGCGAAGCTCGCGAACATGATGATCGGCATGGAGAGGATGGCGCAATAGCCGGCGAACGCGAAGAGTTCGCCGGCGGTGAGGTGCCCGCTAAGCAGCATACTCACGCCCACCGTCACGATGACCGCCTGGAAAATAAGCGGACCGCCGTTGGTCACGGTGGACATGAGAGCGCGCGAAGGTGCGGCGTCGAAACCGGCCTTTTTGACCGCTTCCGATTGTTCGCGGTAGCGCGCATTGTAGTAATCTTCCCCGCCGACGCCGCGCATCACCCGCAGCCCGACCACGCCGTCCGTGGCCAGCGTGGTGAGTTTGCCCTGTTCTTCGCGCAGCGGCTCGCGCCATTTGGCCATGACACGGGAAATCCAGGAGACAACCGCCATGACAAGCGGAAGGCCGATAATCACCGCGAGGCCGAGGGGCACGCTCATCCGCATCATGAGCACCGCCACCAGCCCGAAGGAGAGGAACGACGCAATCGTGGCCGGCGTATTAATGAGCATCGAACCGACCATATAGGTATCCGAATTGAGCACGGAGACGACGTCGCCCGTTTGCATCTGCAGATTGGTGCGGCGCGGGAAAAGCCGGGCGGCGAGGGTGCGCTGCGGATGGATCATTGCCCGCATCCACAACATATTTTCGGGAATTTCCGTGCAGAGCGTGAGAGCAAGGATAAGAGTGGCGACGACGAAGGATCCTGCCGGAGCGAGGAGCTCGGCGGTGATGCCGTGCTCCAGCCCGGAATCTAGCATTTTCCCGACGAAGTGAATTTGGCTGACGCTGGCCACCGAAGTCAGGCAAGAGATCAGCGTGGTCAGCGCAATCAACCCGGCATTTTCGCGGGTGATGGCGAGGAGGAATGCGAGGGGCCGGTTCGGGTAAGCGTGGATATGTTCTTCGGAGAAGCGCAGCGAGCGCGGGCGGAAGGCGGAGAAGCGGGAAATATGCGGGGTGGGTTTTGGGTGCGTGGAGGACGCGGAACGCGTAGCGGATGTGGACGCGGCCGAGGGCTGGGTCATGGGATTCCTCAAGATGCTGTGATTCGAATATTCCATGGGGCTGGATCAGGTGTGGATCCGGAGCTGAGCGGAGCACGCGAAAATTGCGGCGGTACGAGGGGTGAGCGCGAGGGCGCCGATGTACCTACCGGTGAGTGCTGCGTGCGTGACCTGGCGTGACTACCGCGCTTCAACGCGTGGCGCCACGCCGATCTACAGGAATAGTTGAATGCCCATGGGTGGAATCGTAGCACAGAAATTCCCGGCGCCGGGCGCGGCCCCGTTCGGTAGCAGCGCGCCCGAAAGCCGAGGAGCTATAAGCCAGATGCCCTATGATCCCCCATAACTCAAACCTCAAGATTCACACCAGCACCTGGGGAGGAGGTATGTGTTGTCAGAGCTGTACTTCGCATGTACGACATCGGCAGTACACTCCAGAAAACACATACCCGGTTCGGCGGTCTACGCGCTCGCGATATTGCCCGCGCGCGTGCCAGAATCCAGCAGGCCCCGCAAAGTGTGCGTCCCGAACCTCGTAGCCCGCAAAGTGTGCGTAAGGAACATGAACTCAGGTGAAAACGGTACTCGCACGCACACTTTGTTTCCAGGCACGATTCGGGAGCGGTACTGCCGTCCAGAGTTGAAATGAAAGACCCCGGCGGGGTAAGCGCCGGGGTCCCAACTGAAAGGAGATTCCTATGGAAAAAGAAACCATCCGATAGCAACTGTATGACACAACGCCATCGCGGCGCAATGGAAAATTGGGGGTTATGCCATTTCGGACGATGTCGCCAAACCGCTATGAGAAATGCCAGCGGTGCCAATATCAACTGTGGTGCTCAAGGGGGGAGTTGAACCCCCACGCCCTCACGGGCACACGGACCTGAACCGTGCGCGTCTGCCTATTCCGCCACTTGAGCAAGTGCACGTATGAGCTTATCGTCTCATCCCCGATTAGTCCAAGTTTTTGCAGCCCGAATTTACGTGAGACGCGTCGCAGCGCTGGGGCTCGGGCTCGTGGTCCCGGCGGCCGCGCAGAGTTGCGGCAGCGGGAAGTACGCCGCGGCGAGGACGCACCGGCGCCACAGCGCCGCGCTGCCAGCTGGGCGTCGTCGCCCCACCACCCGCTCCGCTCACGGCGCGGAAGGTAGCGGCGCACCGGCGCGGGCGATTACAGTCGCCTATAGAAGCTGAAGCTACAGAAGCGCTATAAGCTACACGAGCTGCAGAAGCGAACAGTAATAGGGAAGGGGCAGGGCCATGGGCGCCCTCGGGAAGTTTGAAAAGGGAGTGGAGAACGCCGTCGCTGGAGCGTTCCGCGTTTTCCAGTCCGAGCTGAAACCGGTGGAGATCCTCACCGATATCAAAAAGGCCATGACGCGCGATGCCGCCGAACTCTCCCGCGAGCGCACCGTTGCCCCAAATATTTTCACTGTCGCGCTCGCCCCGGCGGATCTGGCTCGGGTGGATTCCTGGGGCCAGGATGCCCTCCGCGAGGAACTCGCCCGTTCCGCAGTGGAATACGCCACTGAACAGGACTATTTATTCGTCGGCCCGATTGAGATCACATTCGAGGAGGATCCCCAGTTGCGCGAAGGAACAGCACGCACCCGGACAACCATGCAGCGCGGCGCCATCGCCCCGGCCACTCGCAGCGCCGGCACGGAGGAAAACCCGCTCATTCAGGTGGGGCGGGATCGCTACCTCCTCACCGGCACCACCGCGATTATCGGCCGCGGCTCCGATTGCGATATCAGCGTGGACGACTCGGGCATCTCCCGCCACCACCTCGAACTCCAGGTCACCCCGAATGGCGTGATCGCCACGGACCTCAACTCCACCAACGGCACCTTCGTGGAAGGCCACCGCATTAGCGCGGCCACCCTGGTGGACGGCAATACAATCACTATCGGCCGCACCCACATTATGTTCTGGACCGGAACGGCTTCCGCCTCATGAATCTCGCAATAACCTTATTGCGCTTCGGTTTTCTAGCGCTGCTGTGGCTCTTTATTTTCGCCGTCGTGCTGACGGTGCGCCGTGATGTGCTGGGAACGGACGTGCGGCGTCGTTCTTCTCTTCTTTCGGCACGACACCGCAGCATCCACGCACCCACCCCCGTGGAAAACGACTCCCCCGCGGCGCCCGCCGCGCCGGTTGAGCGACCGGTTTACCTGGTGGTAACCGGGGGTCCGCTGCTGGGGACCGCGGTGCCGCTCAGCTCGCAACCGGTCTATATCGGGCGCGCCCCGGATAACACTCTTGTCCTGGATGACACGTATGCTTCCGGTCATCACGCCCGTATTTACGCGGCGGAAGGCCGGCGCTGGGTGGAGGATCTGGGCTCAACAAACGGTACCCTGGTAGGGGGGATCCGCATTAACGGCTCGACCGCGCTGGACCCCGGCGTTGTTATTCAGGTGGGGGAAACCACGATGGAGCTACAAGTTTGAGTATTCAGCTACGCTACGCGGCGTTTTCCGATGTCGGCCTGGTTCGTTCCAATAACCAGGACGGTGGCTACGCCTCGCCTCATTTGCTTGTTGTGGCAGATGGGATGGGCGGCGCAGCCGCCGGCGATATCGCCTCATCGGTGACGGTGGGGCATTTGGTCGCGGTGGATGATGTGCACGCCGCTGATGATTTGCTGCCGCTGTTGCGCCGCGCGGTGGAGGCCGCGCATGATGACATGCTCGAGCTCGTTGCGGAAAACCCGAAAATGGCGGGCATGGGCACTACCTGCATTGCTATGCTGCGTGCTTCGAATAAGCTCGCGATGGTTCATATTGGTGATTCGCGGGCGTACCTTTTGCGGGATGGCAAGCTCGGCCAGGTGACGCATGACCACACCCTGGTCCAGTACCTGGTGGATCACGGCCGGCTCACCCCGGAGGAAGCCGAACACCACCCCCAGCGCAATGTGATTATGCGAGCGCTCGGGGACACCCCCGGCGAAGTAGAACTGGACGAATCCGTGCGGGAAGCCCGGGTGGGCGACCGCTGGCTGCTGTGCTCGGACGGCCTATTCGGCGTGGTCGCGCACGACACCATCGAGCACGCCATGTCCGCCATTCCGGACCTGCACCAGCTGGGCGAACACCTCATCGATTTAGCACTGGCGGCCGGGGCTCCCGATAACGTCACCGTTATTCTTGCGGATGTTATTGACGACGCCGCACTCACCAGCCCGCTGCCCTCCCAGCCTATTGTGGTCGGTTCGGCGGCGCGCGATTACCGGCGGCCCACCCGCGGGGGTAATTCCGCCGCGGCCAAGGCGGCGACGCTAACGCGGAATGCGAACGCCGGGACTGGCTGCGGCACTGTGGGCACGGGAGCTGCGGCTGATGGTGCGGCTGATGGTGCCGCGGGCACGAACGGGTCAGCGGCTCCCGCTGGAGAAGATTGTTCAGGAACCGGCACCAATTCCGGCGCTGGCACAGCTTCGCGCAGTGGCCGCAAGAATAAAGCTGCAAAAAATAGCCCAGCGAGTGGGGCCACCGGCGGCGTGGGCGGCGCATCCTGCGTGGGCCGCGGGTCGGGTGCCGACCGCGAGAGTTCGGGCGCCGAGGGTAGTCCTCGCGCGCGCTGGGGAGCACGCCTGGCTGTTATTCTGACTGTTCTGGCCCTGGCGGTGGCCGGCCTATTCGGCGCGTACCGCTGGACCCAGAGCCGCTACTACGTGGCCAATAACAAGGGCACCGTTACGATTTACCGGGGAATCCCGCAGCGCCTCGGCCCACTGGAGTTCTCCCACGCGGCGGAAGCCACTGATCTCCAGGTCCGCGATCTCACCCCGGTGGCCCAAGATCGGCTAGCCACGCCCATCACGCGCGCTTCGCTGCGCGAAGCGCGCGCCGTCGTCGCCGCCCTGCGTGAGCAAAAAGCACAGAACAACGAACCTACGCCAGCGCCCGCGCCCGCTACGCCCGGTGCCTCGGCAACGCCCGCGCCACCCGCGAGCTCAAGCCCCGCACCCAAGGCGCCGGCCGCACTCGCACCGGAATCGGCCGCACCCGCGAACCCGGGAGAGAACCGATGAGCACGGTGGTTCCCCCGCGCACGCGCCGCGGCCGCTGGCCGGAAATCACCCTGCTGCTGCTGGCCGGAGCCATCGGGGTGGGTGCCTATTACCTGGTGTGGACCGGGCTGGATAATACCGGGCTACCACCCAGCTTCGCGCTGGTGGTAGGCGCCGGCGCCGCCCTGGTTTTTGCCTGCCACCTGCTCATTCGCGCACTGTGCCCCTACGCGGACCCGGTGCTTTTCCCCTGCGCGATCGCCCTCAACGGGCTGGGCCTTGCCATGATCTACCGGGTGGATGCCGCGGCGGATACCGACCACGCCCGCAGCCAGCTCATCCTCACCGCCGGGGCGCTGGTGTTCTTCGCCATCACCATCCTTGCGGTGCGCAATTATCGGGTACTGCAGAACTATATGTGGACCTCGCTCATCTCCGGAGTGGTGCTGCTCCTGCTCCCGCTCAGCCCGCTGGGCCGCACCCTCAACGGCTCGCGTCTGTGGATCGGGGTGGGCGGGATGTCCTTCCAGCCGGCGGAGGTCGCGAAAATCTGTTTCGCGGTGTTTTTCGCGGCTTACCTCGTGACCGAGCGCGATAACCTGGCGCTCGCCGGCCCGAAAATCCTGGGTATTCGCCTACCTAAAGCCCGCCATATCCTCCCGGTTCTTATCGCCTGGGCACTGTGCATGGGCGTGCTCGTTTTTGAACGCGATTTCGGCACCGCGCTGCTGTTCTTCGGGCTGTTCGTGGCGATGCTGTGGGTGGCCACCGAGCAAGTATCCTGGCTGGCCATCGGCGCGCTCCTCACCGTAGGCGGGGTGTGGTTCATTTCGACAACGGTCTCCCACGTGCAGGCACGTTTCGCCATCTGGCTCGACCCCTTCGATCCGGAACTGTACGACGCCGTCGGCGGCTCCTACCAGGTGGTTCAGGGTCTCTTCGGCATGGCCTCCGGCGGGCTCTTCGGGGCGGGGCTCGGGCGCGGCTACCCGAACCTGGTGTACGCGGCGCATTCCGATTTCATTTACGCCTCCTTCGCCGAGGAGCTCGGCCTGGTGGGTGTGGGCGCCATCCTGTGCATCTACCTGCTTCTTATCAGCCGCGGCATGCGGGTTGCCCTGGAATCGCGCGACGGCTTCGGCAAACTCCTCGCTTCCGGACTTTCCTTTGTACTCGGGCTGCAATGCTTCATCGTTATCGGCGGGGTGACGCGCATTATCCCGCTCACCGGCCTGGCCCTGCCTTTCCTCGCGCACGGCGGTTCGGCGCTGCTGACAAACTGGATTATTATCGCGCTACTCATCCGCATGTCGCACACCGCCCGCCGCCCCGAAGAAGCGCGCCCGCTGCCCACCACCGACGAACTCGCGGTCCTGCGTGGGAGCGCTGATGAGAATGATAGTGAGGGC
>NZ_JBHNSQ010000047.1:0-228 GCF_059085665.1 Actinotignum sp. usb-actsch-213 | reverse complement strand
CTCCGAATACCATGAAGTTGAGCGTGGCAGTGAGACTGTGGGGGATAAGCTTCATAGTCGAGAGGGAAACAGCCCAGATCGCCGGTTAAGGCCCCTAAGTGTGTGCTAAGTGGGAAAGGATGTTTAGTTGCTGTGACAACCAGGAGGTTGGCTTAGAAGCAGCCATCCTTGAAAGAGTGCGTAATAGCTCACTGGTCAAGTGATTGAGCGCCGACAATGTAGCGGGGC
>NZ_JBHNSQ010000046.1:0-23840 GCF_059085665.1 Actinotignum sp. usb-actsch-213 | reverse complement strand
TTGTCTATTAGCCCGGGTTGAAGCTGAAGACCCCCGGATCGGTCACATCAACTTCCCACGTCTGTGCCTTGCCCTCCACGGTCCAGCTAATAAGCGCGGTCGTAGCTTTGCGCTCCACATGGAAATCGATCACGCTCTCCCACGAGTACCGCCGGAAACGCTTGCCGTCCGCTCGCGAAATATGTGACAGCCCCGACACACCTTCCGGATTGATCACAATAAACTCGACATCGGTGACCACGAGCACCCGGATCACCGCCGCATCGATTGCATTCCACAGGCTTGAGACCAGGAGCTTGCTGATTCCATTCAGGAAGCTGCGATACTTGCGTGCCACGAGGTAGTTCGCGCCCGCCTCGATACCGTTCTCGCGAAGAAACGCGAGAATATCTTCTTCCGTCACGCCCCGAATAACACCCATGACCGTGCACCTTTCTCGCGAACACCGCGACGAATGAGGGGATCTCTTTCCCGCACCCTTGCGCGAAGTTTGTTACCTCAATGGTTTTAGATTACATAATTTTACGACGACGCACACCCGCCTCCCACACTCTTTCCGCACAGTACCGCCGATTAGCATCCTGCTTCTCCCGTGCAGCAGCCCCTGCCCACGGTCAGGCGCCTAGAGATGTGGCTGCCGCGAAGAAGGCCCCCTTGCCGGTGGTTTCAATCTGCACTGCCAGACCGCTTACGCCAATGGGCTGCGTCTCAGTGCTCCGGTTACAAGAGCATGATCTCGAAGAAGCTGACCGCCACCGGCGCGGAAAGCGCGTGGTTGTTGGCTGGTGCCATTGCTTTGCTGGGAACCGGGATGCTGGTGCGGCGCCGGCATAGCTAAGTAGCACCTAGCCAAGCACGGCGCATGGCTACAACACAGCGCAAGCTAAGCAGCGCATAGCCAGTACATCAAGCACTAGCAAAAACAGGTGTGGCCCAGGACCGCGAAGGTTCTGGGCCACACCTGTTTCTTGGCGCACCGATATTTTAGGGGAAGGCCACCGCCCGCTAGCTGCGCCGTCGTTCTATATGGAAACCGTGGCAGCGCGGGTGCGCGCGCCCTCGAGCTTGCCGCGCAAACCGTGCGGGGAAATCAACCAGACCACCAGGAACATGAGGCCCTGGGCCGTGACCACCGCGGCGCCGGAAGGAAGGTCGAGCCAGTAGGAAACGTACAGACCCACCAGCGCGCACACCGCCGCGAAAACCGGGGCGAATATGAGCATGACGCGGAAGCGATTGGTGACCAGGTAAGCCGTGGCTCCCGGCACGATCACCAGCGCAATAATGAGGATCGCGCCCACCGCCTGCATGGCTGTCACCACCGTGAGCGCCAGGCAGAAGAGCAAAATCGCGCCGAGCGTGCGGGCCCGGATGCCGATGGCTTGCAGATGGGTGGGGTCGAAAGCGTAGGCGGTGAGGTCGCGCCGCTTGAACAGCAGAATCGCGAGCGCGAGGGGTGCCAGGATGACCACCTGGATCATATCCGCGCGCGTGACACCCAGCAGGTCACCGAAGATGACGTGGTTGAGGTCCACATTGGAGGGGTTGAGTTTGATAAGGATCAACCCGACCGCGAAGAACAAAGTAAATACTGCTCCCATGGAGGCGTCTTCTTTGACTCGCGAGGTGGAGCGCAGCAGGAAAATCAGCGCCACCGCGATGAGCGCGGCAATGACCGCACCCAGGGAGAAGGGCATCCCGAGCACATAGGCGATAACCACGCCGGGCAGAATCGCGTGCGAGAGCGCGTCGCCCATGAGCGACCAGCCAATGAGCACCAGCCAACAGCTGATGACCGCGCACACTATCGCCGCGGTGAGGGTGACCGTAGCCCCGCGCACCATAAAGGGGTGCGTCCACATTTCAACGAAAAGTTCGTACCACACTAGCGATTCTCCTTTGCCTTGCGCAGGTGCGTGGCCGGGTCCGCGGCCGGGTCCGGTTCGTGGTGATCGGGGACGACGCCGAAAGCCTGCATGAGGTGCTCGGGCTTCATGGCTTCGGCCACCGGGCCGTGGAAAATAACACGGCGGTTGAGGAGGAGCACTTCGGAGCACAGTTGGGGCAGGCCGGCCAGGTCGTGGGTGGCGACCAGGATAGTTACCCCGGAAGCCGCCAGTTTCTGGAGCAGCGCAATAATCATGGTTTCCGACGGTTTATCCACCCCGGCGAAGGGCTCATCGAGGAGCATGAGCTGGGCGCCCTGGGCGATGGCGCGGGCAATAAATACGCGTTTGCGCTGCCCACCGGAAAGCGATCCGATCTGGCGCTCGGCGTAGGGGGTCATTTCTACCATGTCGAGGGCGTGGCGCACCGCCTCCCGATCTTCGGTGCGGGCGCGGCGGGTAGGGCCCATGAAGCCGTAGCGGCCCATGGTCACCACCTCGCGGACGCTCACCGGGAAAGCCCAGTCCACGCCTTCGTTTTGGGGAACGTAGCCGACCAGGCCGGCTTTGCGGGCCCGGGTGCCGCTCTGGCCGAGGATCGTAATATCCCCGCCGTGCCGCACCGATCCCATAATTGATTTCATGAGGGTGGATTTACCCGAGCCGTTTTGCCCCACGAGGGCGCAAATAACACCCGGGGTCAGCCCGAAGCTCACCGAGGTGAGGGCTTGCACCGAGCCGTAGCGCGCGTGAACACCGCTCACTTCCAGAGCGTATTTCGGAGATTCTATTGGTGTTGCCACCGTTCCTCCGCCTTTCTGCGATTGTGCGTAGGTGCGAGCTGCATATATTGCGAACATCGTTGCCGTGTTAGCAACGTTCACGTGAAAGCAGCGTTTATATGCGAGCGGCGTTTACTTGCCGGCTGGTTTCGTGGGTTCGCTCGCGGATTCGCCGGCCTTGCCGGTGAGCCCGCGGGTGATGAGATCGGCGTCGTACCGAAGCAAATCGAGGTAGGTGGGCACGGGACCGTCCGCCTCGGAAAGCGAGTCTACGTACAGTAAGCCGGCTACCGGAACACCGGTGTCTTCGGCAACGGACGCCATTTTGTCATCCACGGTGGATTCGCAGAACAGCGCCCGCACCCCGGAGGTGCGCACGAAATTCTCAAGGTCGGCCTTGGCCTTGGGGGTTTGCGCGCCTTCGGCGTTGACTGCCCACAGGTACTTTTCTTGCAGGCCGTGATCACGCGTGAGGTAGGAGAAAGCACCTTCGCAGCTCACCAGCGCGCGCTGGGATTCGGGAATGGTAGCCAGGGCTGCGTCCATATCGGTGGCGATGGCATCCAGTTGTTTCTTGTAATTTTCGCCGTTGGTGCGATAGGCCTGGGCGTGATCGGGATCTACCTTAGAAAAAGCAGCGACCATATTATCCACGTAGAGTTTGCCGTTCTTCGGACTCATCCATGCGTGCGGATTCGGTTTGCCCTGGTAATCACCTTCCGCGATGGCGACCGGCTCAATTCCATCGGAGAGGTTAACGCGTTCAGCAGTGGAATTCTCTACGAATTTCTCAAACCATCGCTCCAGGCCCAGGCCGTTGTAGAGGATGATATCGGCGCCTTCCGCGCGCTTAATATCACCGGGCGAAGGCTGATAATCATGGATTTCTTCCCCCGGATTGGTGATCGACGCGACCTCCATATGTTCGCCGGCGATATTCCGTGCCATATCTGCCAGTACCGTGAAGGTGGTGAGTACCTGCGGTTTCTCACTTCCTGCGTTTTTTTCTTGCGACGACGCAGTCCCGCAGGCCCCCACCACGGCAAGCATGCTCACCAGCAGCGCGGCCAGGCCGGCCCGTACCGCACCCCGTTTATATCCCATTCCCATCACCATCCCCTTTCTGGCTTATACTGGGCGTTGAGGTCCTGAGTGGATACATCCGTGAGGAGGCCCAGCGCTCGTAAGTAAGGGTACCCTTACTTTTTGGTGACGGGGCTTAATCCTACGCGAGTTTAGCCCCGCGCGCGAGGGCGTCACTCCACAGCTGGGACTTTCTCCCCGGTTATTCGCCACATTTTTACTTAATATGATGTCGCCCACCGCCCCGCCGAACGTGAACACCGCATTTTGCTGGCGTAGGCCCCGGGTAGACTTCCCCCATGGATGAGATGGACGCTATCGGACGGGAAATTGACACCATCGCCGCTTCCCTCGGCGATATTCCGGAAGCCGAACCCGGTGAACCTGGCTACATTATTAATACCTGGGAACGCGTGGTGACCGCATGCCGGGCGGGGATGCGACCGGTGGCATCCACGGAAGGGCTGCGCCTGGCCGTGGCGATCGGGCACAACCTAAAAACGGTGGAGCTTTCTCCTGCCCGCGATGGGGAGGGTCGTTCCTATCTCAATCTGCGCTGCGGGGTGGGCCGGGCGGATCTCATCGATGTGACCGGCTTGGCCGGCTGGGTTTTTGAGACCTTCTCTCTGGGGGATGTGCGTATTGTCGGAGAGGAGGTGGTCCTGCATCTGGCTTTGCGCATGGCCGGCTTGCCTTTCTCGCGGCTAACCAGCATGGTGAAGTTCCTCGTCGTCGCCGCTATTGACGCTACCGCGGTATTCGTGCGCGGTCTCGATAACGTTCCCCCCACAAAGGATGATCTTTTTGGGCCGGAAGCGGTGGCCGGCGCCGGGGATATTCTGGAGGATACGTTTTCCGCGCGCCCGGAAATGAATCCTTTTGTGGGTAATGCACCCGGGAATGCCGATCAGTTCACAGACCCGGCCGGGGTGGATGCCCGTTTCGATGAACTCCTGGGCACGGCCGGGGTGTATCGCTGGAATGGTTTAGTTTCCGCACTCGCTCCGTTGCTCGGGCAGCGCGATGCGGCTCAGGCCGAATACGGTTTTGGGGCCACGCTCCGCGTGGATGGCTCTGAGGTTCCGGTGGTGATGCTACGCAATACCCTGGTCAGCGGGGCGGATAGCGCGGCGGTGACGTTGCGCCTGGGAGATGCCACCGCGGAAGGAGTTCGGGAGGCGGCACACCAGGCCGCGGCTCTTCCACTCGGCGGGGTGGTGGTGCACGGCACCGATCTTTATTTCAGCCACGCTTTTGAGATCAGCGGGCAGCGGCCGGGGTGGATTGCCAGCCAAATTGAAGGTGCGGCGCGGTATTCGTTACTGCTCGGCCGCGGGTAGTTCCAGCACCGCTTCCCGGAGGCGTTCCCACAGGTCCGCTTCGGCGTCATAAGCTTCGGCAACGATAGATTCGGGGAAATAGGCGGTATCGCGTTCCAGACCCAGCAGGCAGGGATAAAAACCGCCGCGCTGGCGATAGGCGACCCAGGCTAGCGGCGCATGGGCCACCAGCCGGTCCCCGATAAGCACTCCGAGCCCGGAGGCGAGGGCCTGCCGGGAACGCTGGCCGCGCAATTCGGGCAGCAATGCGCAAATATCCCGTAAATTCCGGGGTAGTTCCCGGCCGCGCGGCACCAGTTTCTTCGCTTCTTCGCGTGCTTCGTGTAGATAATTCTCATCCCCGGGGGCGAGCCAACCGATGCTACCTTCCGGGTAATAATCGGGGTTATCACATTCGCGCAGGGCCGGCAGTAGCGAGGCCTCCCAGCCCAGGTAGCGCCCGGTGGTGGCGGCAGCGATGAGTTCAAGGTAGGAACGCGAATCGGCAATAACACCATTATCCACGGCGGTGGCGGACCATAGCGTGAGCATCCAGGCATCTTTGGAGCGCCCAAATTGGGAGAGTTGCGATTGTTGCACCCAGCCGTTGCGTTGCAGGCGGCTACGTGCAGCTACCGCTGCGCGGCGAGATGAGAAACGCAGGCGATTGATCCACATGCGCGGGGCGGTCAGGCGTGCCGCTTCGGCGACCATAGCAAGAAGGGCCCGATCCAGGGCGGAGGCATCCGCCTGGTTGTCACTCTCGGGGGCCAGATGTGCTCCATGCGCCATGGCTGCTGGTACCGTCCTTTGCTACTCGAGGGCCGCGGAAAAATCACGAGGACGCTCAGGGGGCCGCCCGCGGGAAAGCACGGACGGGGTGTTCTCTATTGTACGCGGCACGCCCGGCCTGTGCCGCATTTTTCTGCCAACGTGGAATACTGGTGAGGTGGTATCACAGTTCACAACATGGGAGGAAGCCGCCGCGGCTTTGCGTGCTAGTTATGAGGGTGCGCGGGCGGATGAAACTCCGGCTTTACGTTTTGTCACTCACGGGGTGCCGGTAACAGCCTGGCCCGGGCAGTCAACCCGGCGCGATAGCCGTACCGTCGTTCATCTTGCGGCACCTGTACTCACCGGCGCGGAAATGCGCAAGTACGACGGCGCCGCCGCATCCGCGGCGTCTGATGCCGTTGCCACTCCGCCAGGCACGCAAGCAGGCACTCAGCCTGGCGCCACGCCCGCAGCGCAACCTGGGGCGCAGTCCTATGCGCAATCTGACTCGGTGCTTTCCCGCAATGCGGCGGCGGTGCTCGAGCATTTTGGTATTGACCCGACCGGCCCGGATCTTATCGCAGTGTTGCGCGCGGCGGATACGCTGCCAATTGGCGGGATTCGCTTGCTGGGTGGTCGCACCCATATTCATTACGCGGTGGCGCTGCCAGCCCCGGCTGCGCAGCTGACTGCCTGCGCGGCATTGGTGGCGGCGCAGGCCCGGGCGTTGAGCGGTGCGGATGCGCTGTCGGAATCCGCCCAGGAAGGGGAGGCTGATGTCTAAGAAGTCTGGGCGCGACGAACGCGATGCCCGCGATGTGACGACAGCGGCGGGCCTGTATGAGGTACTTGTTGCTGATTATCATGCGCAGGCGCAGCCGGACGGGGTGCATTACCGTTTCGAGGTGGTGTGGCGTTCGGAGTCAGATAAGCAGGAGATGATCGCGAGTTACGCGAATGTTCCCGGGCTGGGGGATGTGCTCTACGTGGCGGCATCGCTGGTGGAGTCGCCGACGGAGGCCCGTACCCGCGATGTTTTGGAGCGGATCGGCGAGTTTTTGGATGGCGATGCGGTGATGTCCGGCGGGCACTTGCAGTTGCGGATTTGTTTGCCAATGGCGGGCCTCACGGTTGAGACGTTGCGGGCGCGTTTGCGTAATCTTGCCGGGGCCGCTACTTCTATTCGCCGGGAGTTTGCCGACGACGACGAAACCGGCACCCTGACCTTTGGCTACTGAGGCATAGTCCGGGACGGCCTGGGTGTACTTTAGCTGCTGGACTGCGCCTACCCGCCCGCGCCGAGCGGCACGCACCCGATTTAGCGGCGCGCACGCGATTTAGCGGCGCGGGCGGGCCCGCTTGGTGGGGCTGGCGGTAGCGCCATCTTCCGGCCAGGGGTGGCGCGGGTAGCGGCCACGCATTTCCGCCCGCACTTGGGCGTAGGGGCCGGCCCAGAAGCTTGCGAGGTCGTCGGTGATGGCAACGGGCCGGGCGGCCGGGGAGAGGAGTTCGAGGGTGACGGGGATGCGCCCGCCGGCCAGCTGCGGGGTACGGGCCCAGCCGAAGGCTTCTTGGACGCGCAGGCGTACGGTGGGCCGGGCTCCCGCATAGTGGATGGTGCGTTGTTCCCCGGTGGGGATAGTAATGCTGGCGGGGGCGAGCTCATCAAGGTGAGTAGCTTCGGGCCAGGGCAGCAGGCGTTCAATATTGCTGGCCCCCAGGTTTCCCCAGGTGCCACCCCGGGCGAGGGCGGCGAGTTCGGGGCCGGCCAGTTCCTCGATGCGTTGGCGCAGCGCGGATTCTTCCATATCTGGCCAAGGCTCCCCCAGGACGGTATGGAGAAAGGCGAGGCGTTCGCGCAGGGCTTGGGCTCCGGCGGTGAATTCGAGCGGGAGGGTGCCGGAACTGGCTGCGGCGTTCACCCACGCGGTGGCGGCGGCGCGCGGGACCTGTTCGAGGGCCCGACCGGTGAGTTCAATGGCTCCTAAGCGCGTGGTTTCCCGGGCGCGGAGGCGGCCTTTCCGGTAGCTCATAGATGTGCCGGTAGTGATGAGGCCGTGACCGGCTTGGCGAGCGAGTTCTTCATCTGCGGGTACGGCGGCGCGGATGAGCGCATCCGCCCGGCCCTGGCTCGCACTCACTTCTGCTACCGCAAGCCAGGGTGTTCCCAGTAGCGGAGAGCCGTGCGGGAGTACCGCTCCGCTGCCATTAGCCAGGAGATAACGCCCCGAGGTGCTATCCACCGCGCGGGCCAACAAATCCGGATATGCCCAGGCGGTAACGAGGGCGAGGGCATCATCACTGCGAGCGGACCGGCTAGGTTTCCCGAAGCCGGATACGCCGGTTTTACCGGAACCTGCGGTATCGGTTTTCCCGCGACTGGGTGTGCCGCTGCCCGATTGCTCAATGCCACTCTGCCCGCTCTTACTCTGCCCACTGCCGGTTGCCGCCACCTCACCCAGGGCGCGGCGGGCCAGTTTCTCAAGGCGTTGGGCTTGCCGGGCCCAGGCTGGCGAAACGGTGGTGGGCCAACGGGCCAGATCTGCCCCGGGGAGCCGGGGCGATTCCGCGAGCGCGGCAACAATCTGGGCGGCTGTTCCCGCCCCGAGCCGCGGGGTGTTTTCCAGCAGGCTGCGGCCTAGCCGGGTGCTGACCGGGAGCGGGGCGAGGGTGCGGGCCAGCTCCGTGACCTGCCAGGAGCTTTCCGCACCGGGATCTCCACCGGCCGCACCATCTGCGCTGCCGTGTTCTGGTACCACGCAGCCGAGCGCGGTGAGGGCGCGCATGCCGGCTGCCACGCCCGGCTGCGGGGGCGGATCGAGGAGGGCGAGCCCGCGCCCTTCCGGAGCACCCCACACGGCGGCTTGCAGGAGAAAATCGGTGAGATCGGCCGTGTAAATTTCCGGGGTGGAGCGTTCTGCGAGGCGAGCCCAGGTGGCTTCGCTCATGACCCGATACACGGTTCCCGGCCCTAAACGCCCGGCGCGCCCACCGCGTTGGATACCGGCAGCTTGGGATTCCAGCACCGTGACGAGCCCGCTGATCCCGCTGGCGTAATCGGTGCGCGGTTCCCGGGATAGCCCGCTATCCACCACGATCCGCACCCCGGGGACCGTAAGAGAAGATTCTGCGATAGCGGTGGTCACAATAATGCTGCGGGTTCCCGCAACTTCCCGGAGGGCGGCATCCTGCTGGGCGCCCGTAAGCGACCCGTGCAGGGGTGCCACTCGGGCGGGTAGGTGGCCGAGCAGACCCACCACGTGCTCCACTTCCCGCACCCCGGGGAGGAAGACCAATATGTCACCGAGTTCCACTTCCCGGAAGGCCCGTTCCACCACTCGTGCTACGTGCGCCAAGAATTCCCGGCGCACCCCGAGCGCACCGTCCCGCGAAATTGTGCCCAGGGGTTCTTCCCCGCGCCCGGGCGGCGCGTAGCGCAGAGTAAGGGGATGGAGCACGCCCGGAATATCCACAATGCGGGGGAGTTCTTCGGGAGCCACGGCACCTGCTTCCAGCAGCCTAGCGGTGCGTTGGGATTCCACGGTGGCGGACATGGCTACCAGCAGAAGATCCGGGCGGAAAGCCGCGCGGGCTTCCAGGGCGAGGGCGAGGGCCAGATCAGCATCGAGATGACGTTCGTGTACTTCGTCAAAAATCAATGCGCCGATTCCGTGCAATTCCGGATCGCTTTGCAGGCGGCGCACCGCAATACCGGGGGTGATCATTTCAATGCGGGTTTCCCGGCTCACCTGGGAATCCCCGCGCACGCTATACCCGGCGGTAGCGCCTACCGGCTCCCCGAAAAGTTCGGCCAGGCGGCGTGCCGCTGCCCGCGCCGCCACCCGGCGCGGCTGAATCACGAGGACCCGCCCGGCACCTTCCGCGAGCGCGCGGGCCACCAGCGGCGGAATGAGCGTGGTTTTCCCGGTTCCCGGCGGTGCACTCACCACCGCGAGCGGCAGCGCTGCGCGCACCTCATCGAGGTGGGCTGCTACCGGAAGTGCGGGCGGGGCAGCGAGCAGGCGAGCGCAGGGATCCGAGGTCATGCCCCCATTCTCCCACGGGCCTCCGACACACTTGTCACCCCGAACCACGGCACGCGCGAAACGCCGTATGCGCGAAACGCCGTATGCGCGAACGGCGCACCGCGCGCCTCAGCCCGCGCGCGAGGTTTCCGTCAGATACGCCAGCACCGCCCGCACCCGGCGGTTTTCTTCCCCGGGCTGCATCCCCAGCTTGAGAAAAATATTCGCCACGTGTTTGGAGACGGTCGCCCCGGTGAGGTAGAGCTCGGCGGCAATCGCGGAATTGGCGTAGCCCCGGGCCATGAGCTCCAGGATTTCACGTTCGCGGGAGGTGAGCTCCGTGAGGAGTGACGGCGTCGTCGCCATTAATTGGGCCGCAACATCCGGATCCACAACCACGCCGCCCACCCCCACAATCTCCAGGGAGCGCACGAAATCCGCCACCCGCGCCACGCGATCTTTGAGCAAATACCCCAGGCCGCCCGGCGCATCGTCCCCGTTCCCGTCCGCGCTTGTATTCACGCTCGTATTAGCGCTCGTATTCGCGGGAAAACCGGAGGTACCTCCGCCGGCTGTCGGGTGGAAAAGTTCGCGCGCGTAGGCCGGTGCGACGTATTGGGAGAGCACCATAATGCCCAGGGACGGGAATTCGCGGCGCAGCTCCACGGCGGCGCGCAGGCCGTCGTCGCTCATGGTGGGTGGCATGCGCACATCGGTAATGACCAGGTCGGGGGCCTCCCCGCGGGCGGTGGCCGCACGCACCGTCTCGCTCAGCTCCGGTGCGGTGGCCGCGGTGGCCACAATGGTGTGCCCGCGCCGCTCCAGCAACCCGCATAGCCCTTCGCGAAATAGCGCGGAATCATCAGCAACTACCAAACGCATCCGTCCCCTCCGTTCTCGGATTTTCGCTTAACGCCGCCACCCCGGCCCCGCTTCCCCACTCTCCCCGGTGGAGCAGCAGCGGGATGCGCGCGCGGATTTCCGTGGGCCCGCCCACCGGGCTGGAAATACGCAGACTACCGCCGAAAGTCGCGAGCCTCTCCCCAATCCCGCGCAGCCCGCTACCCGGAATCACGCCGCCCGGGCCGGTGTCGGTAATGCTGAGGTGGAGGTCGTCATCGGCGATGAGCAGCACGGTCGCGGTGGCGGCGGGCGCATGTTTGGCTACGTTCGTCAGCGCTTCGGCCACCGTGAAATAGGCCGCGGCGATCACGCCTTCGGGGATCTCGGGTAGCGGACTCGGAACCCGCAGGGTGGCGGGCACCGGCGCGGAAACCACCAGATCGCGCACCGCCGCTTCCAGCCCCAGGTCAGAGAGCACTTTCGGATGAATACCGGCCACCGTGCGCCGCAGCGAGGTGAGGGCCAGTTCCGCGCGGTCCTGCGCCGAAGCCATGCGTTCGCGCGCCGCCGCCAGATCGGCCGAACTCACCGTGCCACTCGCGTCACCTTCCAGCAGAAACGCCGCCTCACCCACATCCATCGAGGTTGCGACCAGGTACTGCTGGGCGCCGTCGTGCAAATCGCGTTCGATGCGGCGCCGTTCAATTTCAAAAGCCGCGGCAATGGAGCGTTGCGCGTGCACAACGTCGCGATGATCGGATGGTTCTGCCATCCAGGTCGACGACGCCGGAGCCACGTCCGCGAGCGCCCGCACGTTCCCGCGCCACACTATCCACCCGGCCCCGCCCAGGAGCAGCAGACCGGCCAGCCCGATAATAACCGGGATCGGACTGAATCCGCCGAGTAGCGATAGCCCGGCTACCGCCACGAATATCAGGGCGAGGGTGCCGAGTCCGCCCGCGAGCACCCCGCGCACCGTGGCGTGGCGTAGTTGCTGCGCCACCGCTCGGGTGTTATCCACGTGCATGGTGTGATCACCGGGCTCGGTGCTCCGCGTTGTCATACCGCCATGGTAGCCGGGTCGAACCTACCGGCACGCGCAAATCCGGCAATGGTAGACCTGGCTCTACCATAAGTGTGGAGTACAAGCCCTGCCGCCGCCGCCCAATCGGAAGTTGACTAGAGCCATGGATACAGCACAGAATTTCGCCCCGGATTTGGTGGCGAATAATCTCACGAAGAATTTTGGGAACGTGGCCGCGCTGCGCCGGGTATCACTGCGGATTCCCGGTGGGCAGTCGGTGGCGATTATGGGCCCGTCCGGTTCGGGTAAGTCCACGCTGCTGCACTGCCTAGCCGGGATTATTGCTCCCACCACCGGTACGGTGCTGCTGGGCAACGAGCCGATTTCGGATATGTCCGATGGGCAGCGCTCGAAAATGCGCCTGGAACATTTCGGTTTTGTGTTCCAGGACGGCCAGCTGGTTCCCGAGCTGCCCGCTCGGGAAAATGTGGCGGTGCCGCTGCTCCTCCAGGGCAAGCCGCGGCGGGAGGCGCTGGCGGCGGCGGATATGTGGCTGGCGCGGCTCGGGGTGGAACCCGAACGCCACCGCCGCCCGGGGGAGATGTCCGGCGGGCAGCTCCAGCGCGTCGCCATCGCGCGGGCTTTGGCCGGCCAGCCTGCGGTGGTGTTCGCTGATGAACCCACCGGCGCCCTCGATCAGGCCACCGGCCACGAAGTCACCCAGATCCTCACCACCGCCGCGAAAATGAGCGGCGCCACCCTCATTATTGTCACCCATGACCCGAATGTGGCCGCCTGGTGCGAACGCCTCGTGGAGATTCGCGACGGCGTTATCCACGCCGATTCGGCTACCGTTCCCGTGGCGGAACAGCCCGGCCCGGCACGCCCCGGCGCCACCCAACCCGGCGGCGCTCCTGGCGCACCGTGGCCCGGCACCGCCACCACCGCGAACGGAGGCGAACTGCAATGACGATCCTCTCCTTCGCGCCCCGCCTCACGCTGGCGCGGCTGCGCGCCCGCACCGGTAACGCCTGGCTGGACATCCTCGCGGTGCTCAGTTTCACGCTGGCAGCCACGATGGCGCTGACCATCGCCGGCGGCATCTTCATGTTTTATAACTGGAATTTCCATCCGAGCCCGGCCATGACCGCCCACCTCGACGCCCTGAGCGAGATCCTGGGCGCCGGCCTCACGGAAATGTACCTTGGCCTGGCGCTTTTCGCCGGGGCACTCCTGGTTATCCCCATTTCTTCCCTGGCGTCCGGAGCCGCGCGGCTCGGCGCACAGGATCGCTCCCAACGCCTGGCCTCCCTGCGCCTCGTCGGCACCACCCGCACCCAGACGATTGCGATCTCGCTGTGTGAAACGGTGGTGCAATGGCTGCTGGGCACCGCCCTGGGCACGGTGCTCTACCTGGTAACCCTGCCGGGGTGGCGCGCGCTGAGCTTCCTCGGGCTCCCTATTAATCCGGCCCAGATGCTGCTACCGGTTTCCTTCATTGCCGCGGTTATTGCGCTGCTCTTCGTGGTGACGCTGGTATCGGCGCTCGGCGGGCTGATGCGCGTGTCAATTTCGCCCCTGGGGGTGGCGCGCCGCGAAGCCCCGCGGGCGCTGCGGGCTTGGCGCCTCGCGGTGTTCGCCGTCGCCGGATTACTGTATGTGCTGGTGGCTAATGCGCGTGGCGATTCCACACCCGTCGTGCAGATCATCATGATGGCGGGCGCGGCGCTGGTATTCCTTTTCGCACTCTCGGTGGCGGCCTCCTTTATTATTCAGGCGCTGGCCTATCCGCTCGTGCGCTCGCGCCACGCTGCTCTACTCATGGCGGCGCGGCGAATTCTCAACGACCCGCGCGCGGTATGGCGCAGTGTCTCCACCCTCGCGCTGCTGTGTTTCATCGGCGGCTACACCTCCACGCTCCCCGAAAGGAGCGGTTCGGATTCGGTGGCGCTTCAGCTGATCTCCGCAGATATCGGCACCGGCGTTATGGTGACCCTCGGTTTCGGTTTCGCGGTGGTGGCGCTGTCCGGTCTCACGAATCACGCCTCCCTCGTTTTTGAATCGGCACAGCAAACGCAGTCCTTGCGTTTCCTCGGTTTCCCCACGGCCGTCTTCACGCGGATTCGGATCCTGCAAACCTTTATTCCGTTGGTAGTAACGACGGCGCTGACCACCGCGCTCGGGGTGGGTATGTCCCTCCTGACGAACTATTCCTGGGGTGCGCGGATGGATAGCACTGCTTTCACGAAACTCGGGATCATTACGGTCCTCGGTTTGGCCATGTGCCTGGCGAGCATCCTGGTGGTCACGCCGCTGGAAACTCGGGTGGTGCTGGCGCGCGGGCGCGCGAATGATTAGAGGGTTGGCACGCGAATAATTGAGAATAACTTCAGGAATTAAGCGTCGACGCCCGGGTATAAAGACCCGCTGGTAGCCCAGGCTCAGTGGCACAATGGATGATGTTCCGGCCACAATTCTCAGTGCGGAGGGCTCGCTTCGCGGGAAGGAAATTCCGATGTCAGAAATTCGTGCGGCTCAGCAAGAAACGCCGGCGGACGCGCCCCGCCCGCGCTGCCTCGTAGCTTTCTTCTCGCGTGCCGGCCTGAATTTCTGGGACGGGGAGGTGCGTAACCTCGAGATCGGGAACACCAAGGTGCTGGCCGAAAAAATCGCGGCGCGCTTGGGGGCAGATACTTTTGAGATTACCCCGGTTCATCCCTATCCTGCGAATCCGAATGAGGCGCATGCCCAGTGCACCCGCGAACTTGCAGACGGGATTTATCCGGAGCTTACGGCTCCGGCGCCCGCCGCTAGCGGGTACGACGTCGTGCTTGTTGGCTTCCCCGTCTGGTGCGAGCAGGTTCCCCCGGTAGTGCAGACCTATCTCAAGTCCGCCGGGCTCACGGATCAGCTGGTGCTGCCCTTCACCACCTGGTCTGGCTCACCTAAAGTGGACATCGAATCGACGTTCACCAACCTGGCTCCGGAAGCAACTACCGGCGTACCTTTCTCCGTGCGCGGGGAAAACGTGCGCGAGGCGACCACGGATAGCGCGCTGGAGGAATGGCTGGCCTCCGCGAATTTGGTCTAAAAATTCCCGAGTTTGCGGGCCTCCTCGAGATCATCGAGGAACAGTTCCTCACACCATTGGAGGGTTTCAAACTCATCACGGAACTCAGCTTCGCGCCGATTGAGCGTATATTCAGCCATCCGTTCTTCAAATTCTTCGCGCGAGATCCTCAGCTCGGAGAGAATGGCATCCATGCGGGCGCGCACCTGCTCGAGACTTGTGTACGTGGGGCCATAGATGATCGACATAGCCACAGCCTAGCCGACGAACGAGCACCTTCCCAGACCAATTTTTCGGCAATTTTACGCGGGAATCATGCACCCGCGATGAGCTGCTCCTACTCCGGGTGCTGAGCTTTTTTCGCCCGGTGGAGATACCCCAAGGCGTAGCAGGTAGCGAGGATAATCACCGCGAAACGCGTCCAGGAAGAGTTGTTAATCGCCACCAAGGCTAGGCATACGCCCATATAGAGCCCGGCATGCAGAACCTCTCCCCAGTTTTCCTTATACCGGCGGGAGAAACTCCACAGCGCGGAAACGGCAAGCAGCACAATTTCGGAGATGATTTCAACATCAAAACGTCCGATGCGATCAAAGTCGTCCGCGAAAAATGAAAAGAGCATGCCCCACATCAACTCCGGGACGATTCTCCCTAATGCCGGTACCGGATCCCACATCACGACTGCAGAACCCGATCTACAGCAATTCCGCGCGCAGCTGGGCGCCGCTGGCCGGGTGGAGCAAAGCCGGCGGAACGTCGAAGAGGGTGATAGCCCCGCGTTCCCCGCGTGCATGCATCCGGGCCACCGCGCGCGCGCAGGCCACCAGCACCGAACCGGTGAATTCCGGATTGGAATCCAAGGCCAGGTTGAAGTGCAGCGCGTGCGAGGTTCCCGGCGAGGTAGCGCCATGCCGGATCACGTCGCCGCCGTGGGCCATGCCGGTGTGTTCCGCCGCAAACTCTTCTTCGGAGATCACGTGGACCTCGGTTTCGTACTCGGCAAAGTAGTTCGGCATCGTCACGATGGCCTGGCGCACCGCCTCGGCATCCGCACCGCTCTCCAAGACCACGTAAACAATCCGACGGTGCTTATCACCCGCGCTGAGCTGGCCTTCCGTTTCCCCAGCCAGCGCCGCGGCGCGGACATCCTCCTTGGGAACGGTATACTGCACCGCGTTTTTCACGCCCGGTACCCGCCGCACCGCATCCGAATGTCCCTGGGACAGGCCCGGCCCCCAGAAAGTTTCTGACTGCCCGACCGGCAAAACTGCCTCGGCCAGCAACCGCTGAAGCGAGAAGAGGCCCGGATCCCAACCGGCGGAGATGAGAGCGAGGGTGCCGGCCGTGCGAGCGGCGTCGTCGACCTTCTCAAAATGCGCGGGAATCCGCGCGTGCGTATCAAAAGAATCCACCACGTTAAAACCGGAGGCGACGAGCGGCGTTTGCGTATCGAGGTCCGATTTCGAGCCGCCGCAGTTGATAACGACGTCGATCTTGCCGGCCCAACGGGCGCGCAGCTGCGGATCGGTGAGTTCGGCGGCGGGGAATGCCGGGCCGGAGGCGGTCATGACGTCCTCGCGGCGGGTGAATACCCCCACCAGGTCCAGGTCGGGAGCGAGGCTGAGGGCCTGTTCTACCCCGCGACCCAAGTTGCCGTAGCCGTTAATCGCGATGCGCGCGTGTGTCATGCGTGTGGTTCTTTCTCGAGTTCGTCATCTGTATGCCCGGCGGACATAGCAAGAATAGTGTGGCGGGCAATCCGGCACACATCCTCGAGCGACGCGCCGGTTTCCACCTGGCGAAATGCGTCGAAAATGAGGGCGCGGCTAAACGAAGCCCAAATATCAGGATGCGCGATGCCGGTATCTTTCCAACACCTTTTGAGGGCATCGGTGAAGAATCCGTGGGCTTTATCCACACCCATTTTGGTATGCGCGGTGGCCTTATCGGAAACTTTCCCGCGGGCCGAGCGCATGAGGCCCATCAACCATTTATGCGATTCGCGCTGCCCGGACTGGCGGATGCACGCCACCACCAACTGCGCGAGGCGTTCGCGCGGTTCGGCATTCATATCAACCTGGCCCATCACCTGAGCACGCCACTTGGGAACATTGCGTTCGAGTACCAGGAGCCGCAGGTCATCAACCGACCCGACGTAGCGGTAAATGGAGTTGCGCGCGATACCAGCGGCCGCGGCCACCGCCCCGGCTGATAGCGTTTTGCCCGGCTCATCTTTGAGAATCTTTTCCGCGGCGTCCACGAGCCGGGCTGTCATAAGCTCCCGATGCTCGCGAACTGTTGGCGCAGAAATCTTTGGCATATCTCCTCCCAACGTCGTCCCCTATTGTTGCGGACTCAACCGATGAGCGCAACGGGTTGCACACGCCCGCTGGCTCGATGCGAAATCCGCCGCGAGGCGCTACACTTTGTCGGTACTGCTGAGGTGACCGAGAGAGGCGAACCGGCGTGGCTGATAACAACGCGCGTAACTCCATCCCTACTACAGAAACCCCTTCCCCTTCCCCCCATATCCCCTCATCGCAGAGCATCGGATTTGATCGGGAAAAATACATTAAGCTCCAGTCCCAGAAAATTAGGGAACGCCGCGAAAAGATCGGCGGGAAACTCTATTTGGAGATGGGCGGGAAGCTTTTCGATGATTTCCACGCCTCGCGCGTGCTGCCCGGATTCACCCCGGATAATAAGATCGCCATGCTGGCCGAATTGAAGGATGAGCTGGAAATCGTCGTTGCCGCAAACGCGCGCGATCTCAAGGCAAAACACCGCGCTGACCTGGGAATTTCTTATGAGGATGAGGTGCTGCGCCTCGTGGATGTATTCCGCGAAGCCGGTTTCATGGTCAATTCCGTGGTGCTCACCCAGTACGAGGAAGATAACCACGAAGCGCGCGATTTCCGCCGCCGTCTTATTAAATTGGGGCTCAATGTGGCGCGCCATCGCCGCATCCCGGGCTACCCCTCCAATACCGCGCTTATCGTTTCCGAGGATGGTTTCGGGAAGAACGAGTACGTGGAAACGCAGCGTGATCTTATTGTGGTGACGGCGCCGGGGCCGGGGTCAGGCAAGCTCGCCACCTGCCTCTCGCAGCTCTACCACGATCACCAGCATTCCATCACCTCGAATTACGCGAAATTTGAGACCTTCCCGGTGTGGAATATTCCGCTGGATCATCCCGTCAACCTCGCCTACGAAGCGGCAACGGCCGATCTGGACGACGTCAATATGATCGACCCCTTCCACCTGGTCGCGTACGGCGTGCAAACAATTAATTACAACCGCGACGTTGAAGTGTTCCCGCTGCTCAGTCTGCTGCTGCGCGAACTTTCCGGGGAAACACCCTACAAATCCCCCACGGATATGGGCGTCAACATGGTCGGATATTGTATTTCCGACGACGACGTTTGCCGCGAAGCCGCCCGCCAGGAAGTCATTCGCCGGTATTACCGCGCGCTTGTTGATGAGAAGCGCAGCGAATCCGAACCCGTATGCTCCGAACGCATTGCCCTTATTATGGCCAAGCTCGGGGTGACCGGCACCGACCGGCCGGTGGTGCCCCCGGCGCTGCGTAAGGCCGAGGCCACGGGCGGGCCGGCGGCCGCGCTGCAGCTCCCGGATGGCACGATCGTGACCGGGAAAACTTCGGAGCTGCTGGGGTGTTCCGCCGCTGTGCTGCTTAATGCGCTCAAGGTATTGGCAGGGATTGACGATTCGGTGAAGTTGCTGGCCCCGGAGGCGATCGCCCCGATCCAGACGTTGAAGACGGAGCACCTGGGCTCGCGTAATCCGCGGCTGCACACCGATGAAGTTCTTATCGCGCTCTCGGTTTCTGCGGCTTCCGATCCCACCGCGGCAGCGGCGCTGAGCAAGCTCAAGGATCTGCAGAATTGCGATGTTCACACCACGACGATCCTCGGATCCGTGGACGATGGTATTTTCCGTTCGCTCGGTGTGAATGTCACGAGCGAACCGCACTACCAGCGTAAAACGCTGTACCGGAAGTAGCCGGAAGAAGGAGCCGAAAGGCGGGGCGTGGCGGCGCTAGCTGCGGTAATGAACCGTGAAGCTGGCGCCGTCACCCATATCTACCAGGTCCCCCTCCTCCAGGCGGACCGCGTGATCCGGCTCGATGCGGCGCAGCGGGCCATCTGCGTGCTTGAGGTAGGTGCCGTTATTGGAATGGCAGTCCCGCAGGAATGCGCCGCCAGCCGCTACCGCAACCTCGCAATGGGTGCGCGAAATTTCTTGGCGTGGGGAGGGAACCGGAAGGAGTTGGGTGGCAGCCGGATCCCCGCCCGCGGAGGAGGCATCGAGGAGCGGACGGCGCCCCATAATAATATTTTTGAGCGCCGGGCTCACCCCGCCCAGCACAACGTTCTCCCCGAAGGAGAAGCGCAATTCGACAGCCGGGAGCGGGGCCGGTATGCCGGAGGAAGGATAGGGTTCGGTGGTCTGCACCGGGTAGGCTTCGGTAGCCGCGGCGTAGCTGGGAACCGGGGCGCTCTCCGCGGCCTCCGCCGCCTGCCCGGCCTCCGCCTCCTGCGCCGCCGGCGGTACCGGTGGCAGCGGCGGGGCGGGCGGTACCGGATGTGGAGCCTGCGGTGCCTGGTGCGGGGCCTGGTGCGGGGCCGGCGCGGCAGGGGAAGAAGCCGGAACCGCGAGCGCGGGAGTTGCCGGCCTGCCGGTGAGAACCGGGCTTAGGCTGATGCGAGCGCCACCGGCGCGGGCCATGCCACGTTCGAGCGGGAGGGCCGGGCCGGGTGCGGGAGCTGCGGCGTCGTTCCCACCGAAAGCTGCATTTTCCGCACCCGCAGCGTAGGCGTTACCCACGGTGACCGTGGTGTCCTGGGTGGTGGCGGCTTCCTGCCAGGTCAGGGCGTTACTGCCGTCCGCGACAGCGCGGCCGGTAACGTCGCGAATGATGAGGCCGTGCGCGGCAACCCGCAGCAGCGGGCCGTCGGCATAGAACAGCGCGAAATCCGCGCCCAGCGCGGACCAGAGGTGGGTGAGAAGAGTGGGGAAATCGTGGCCGGCGCGCACCGTTTCCCACACCGCGGCCGGATCCGCGGGTAGCGCGGGCGTGAATACTGCCAGGCCGGGCACGCAGGCCAGCAGCCCATCACCGGGATAAGAATAGGACGGCATGGCTCCTCCTCGACCTGGTTCCATGAGTCACATCTCTGCTTGCAAGGATACCGCGCCCGGCAAGCGGCCTGCGCCACTTTCTGCCAGAATAGAGGTATGTCGCTCATGAATTGGGCCCTCGAGGTCGCCACCGCTCACCCTGAACTAGCCGGCGCGCTGGTCAATTCCGACGGGCCCTGGCTGGATGTTCTGCTTCCGGACGGACGCACGTTCCGCTTCCGCCCCTTTGAGATGATCGATCCGGATGCTCCCGAAGAACGCCGGCGCGAACTTCTCAACCGCCTCATTACTATCGGCGTATCCGGGGCCACCACCCCGCAGGTCACCGAAGGTGCGGCCGGGTCCGCCCAGCCGGGAGCGGCGTCGTCGCACCAGAACGGCGCGAACGGAACCGCCCCGGACACCGAACTCCAAGCGCCCGAGATGCCCGGCACGCCCGCGGGCCGCGGCCAGAAAAACCTGTCGTGGCGTGACATCTTCGCGCAA
The DNA here is from genome assembly GCF_059085665.1 of Actinotignum sp. usb-actsch-213. Taxonomy (NCBI): domain Bacteria; kingdom Bacillati; phylum Actinomycetota; class Actinomycetes; order Actinomycetales; family Actinomycetaceae; genus Actinotignum; species Actinotignum sp. usb-actsch-213. The sequence continues at coordinate 3,385 of NZ_JBHNSQ010000046.1, read as the reverse complement.
TTCTTCGGAACCATGGATCCGAGCGACCCGGGTTTCCCGCACCACGATCCCGCGCTCGCTGAGCTCTCGGAGGAACAGGACGAGACCGAGGGGCCGATTATGCCGATTGTGCGCGCCGCGGACTATTTCACGCGCGTCAATCAACGCGAAGATGATTCCTTTATCTACCTGCCGCTCACGGATTTCATTGGCGTGGGCCTGGCGCGCGACACCCCGGATAACATCATTCCGCTGTATTTCTCGGATCTGGATCTGATTCCGGGAACGGATGATCTGGGTCCGCTTTTCGGGCACGCGGTGGAATCGCTGCGCGGCCTGAACGCGCAATCGGGCTACGCGGCCCTGGAGCTGGCCGTTATGCTCTACGCGGGCGCGCGGGTGCTGGCCTTCACCGCGCCGAATAATTACCAGAGTTCCTGGTTCGCGGATGTGGATCTTGTCCAGCAGGTCGCGTACTCCATCAGCAAGCAATATCACGGTTCGCTGCCGCTCTTCGTGCCGGCTTCGCGTTCGCGGCTGTTCGTGGTGCTGGCTGATGATCCGGAGCTTCCCGCGCTCTTCAACCGTTTGCTCCAGGATTACGATATCGACGACGCTATCTACCCGCTCCCTCACACCGTGGCCGCGGATGGCTGGATGGAGTGGATTCCTATGCCGGATCACCCGGCCTACGCGCCGCTGGCGAATCTGCGCGCCACTTTCCGCGGGCGCATGTACAACCACCAGCAGGAATTCCTTTCGCGCTGGCCCGAGGAAATGGGGCACGTGGCGCTCTACGAAGTGCACGACCTGGACGAGGGCGCGGTGAGCCTGACGCAGTGGCGCCGCTCGGATCACTACGGTTCCATCCCAGCCGTGGCAGATTTCATTAATTACCTGGACGATGCCGATCCCGAAGCCGCCAATATCACCATTCGCGTGGATGTGGCCCGCGACGTGTGGCCCGAGGGCTTCAAGCCGCTCGAAAACGTGTGGCCGCCGCGCTACGAAGTGTCCGGATTCCCCGATGCGGAGACCTTCCGAAAACTGAGCGAGGCAGCGCACCGCGCGTTCTAGCTAACGCATCGCGCAGTTAGCACATCGCACAGTGAGCGCACCGCGCGTTTGAGGCGGGTGCGCTCACTAGGCTCGCCCCCACTGCCCGCGGTAGAAGCGCCCGAGCGTTTCTTCTTTGCAGGCCGCGTAATCGCCGGATTCGATGGCCGCGCGGATGGTGTCCACGAGGTGCACCGTGAAGTACTCATTGTGGATGGTGGCAAGCGTGGCCGCCAGCGCTTCTTTCGCCTTGAAAAGGTGATTGAGGTAGGCGCGTGAATAGTTCTGGCAGGTGTAGCACTCGCACTCGGGCACCAGCGGCCCGAAATCGGTGCGGAACTGGGCGCGGGTCACGTTGAAGCGACCGTCCGGGGAGTAAATCGCGGCATTGCGCGCCACCCGGGAAGGGTTGACGCAATCGAAAGTATCCGCGCCGGCTTCAATAGCGGCAAAGAAATCATCCGGTTCGGAAATCCCGAGGAGGTGGCGGGCTTTCGTTTCCGGGAGTTCCTCGCTCACCCACGCGCAGATGGTTCCGAGCTTCTCCTTTTCTAAGGCCCCGCCGATTCCGAAACCGTCAAATTCCTGCCCGTCCACGCACATGGAACCGAGGTCGCGGGCGGCTTTGCGGCGCAGGTCTTCGTATTGTGCGCCCTGGATCACGCCGAAAAGCTGCTGGTAGGGCTTGTCCGCGCGTTCGATGGTGAGGCGGCGGTGTTCGGCCAGGCAGCGCTCGGCCCAGCGGCGGGTGCGTTCCAGGCTTTTTTCCTGGTAGGCCCGGGAGTTGAGGAGGGTGGTGAGCTCGTCGAAAGCGAACATAATATCGGCACCGAGCCGGTGCTGAATCCCCATGGACACCTCCGGGGTGAAGCGGTGGCGTGAGCCGTTGAGGTGGGAACGGAACCATACGCCGTCGTCGTCCACATTCGCGAGGCGCTCTTTATCGCGCGCGAGTTCGGTATCCGCGCGCCCGGCATTTTTCCCGGCGTACTCGTTGGTGAGCACTTTCTTGAAGCCGGAGCCGAGCGAGAGCACCTGGAACCCGCCCGAATCCGTGTAGGTCGGCCCGTTCCAGTTCATGAAAGCGGCCAGCCCACCGGCGGCGTCCAGGATCTCCGGGCCGGGCTGCAGGTAGAGGTGGTAGGCGTTCGCGAGCACCGCCTGCGCGCCGATACCGCGCACCTGCTCCGGCGTGAGCGTTTTGACGGTGGCTTTCGTGCCGACGGGAATGAACGCCGGGGTGGCGATATCGCCATGCGGGGTGTGGATAACGCCGGTGCGCCCCAGCGGCCGCCCGGTGAGGTCCCCCACGCGCGCGTCCAGGCGCGTCCCGATCGTAAATCCTGTTGTCACACTCTCACCTTTCTGTTGCGGTGCGGTTGCGGTGCCGTGCGGTTCACGCGCGCTGCGCGTTGGTACGACGACGCCGCCACCTCGGCCCGCTGCCTATCGTAAGCCTTCGTGGCGTTTGACCACACCAACCACGGCGTACGTCAGCGGGAGGAAAATGACTTCGATACCGACTTTATAAAGCCAGCCCACCAGGGAGAGGTTGACGATAGACCAGAACTCGACATTGCCGGCCGCGATATCCGCGCCCCAGGCCACGAAGCAGAAAATAATGGTGTCCAGCAATTCGCCCACGATGGTGGAGGAAATGAGGCGTACCCACAGGGCACGCTCTCCGAAACGGCGCTTAATCCAGACCAGCACGTAGGAATTGGAGAGCTGGCCGAAGAGGAACCCGAATACGGAGGCCGCCACGAAGCGCGGCACCACGCCGAGCACCGCCTCGAAAGCTTCCTGATTGGCGTAATCCGGGGCGGGCGGGGCGATCTGCACCAGCCAGAAACAGCAGGAGGCAAGGATCTGCACCCCGAACGCGAGGATGATGGTGCGGGAGGCGACTTTGAAACCGTAAACCTCAGAAAGAAGGTCACCGATGATATAGGTGAGCGGGAAGAGCATCGCGCCGCCGTCGAAATACAAATCAAGACCACCGATATTCAAGGTGATGAGTTTCGTGGCGCCGATATTGGAAATGAGGAGGAAGGATACGAAAAAGACCGCTACGTACACGAAGAGGTGGGAGCGGGCCACGTCCGCGAAGCGGGCGGCGGTGCCCGAAGTGGCGGAGGGTGAATCGGAGTGCGTGCTGGCGCCGTGCGGCGCGGTGGACTGCGAGCTCATCGTGACCTTCCATGCATATCGAGAACTTATGGTTATGGTGTCCGGCTCTGCCACCGCACGGACGGTCATGATTATAGCGGGATGTGTGGCAATGGGTATATTCGCTCGGATACTAACTAGCCATGTGATGTCTTGAATGTTTTTGGACAAGGAGTCTGGC
>NZ_JBHNSQ010000045.1:0-57990 GCF_059085665.1 Actinotignum sp. usb-actsch-213 | reverse complement strand
ACCACAAACACCACCAAAACCGCGAAAAACCCGATAAAAGGCGCAGCACGCCCGGCAAAAATCGTCAATTACGCCGATATCCCCCTACTGATCCATTCGTGCACCGTGGTTCATAGATAGTGGCGGCGCTACCGTCACCGGTAACGCCGCCACTATTCATCACGCTTCATGTGTGAGCGCCGTCTTGACTTTGCTATTTACTCCGTAACGCGGATAACCGCGAGGTTTTTCTTGCCCTTGCGTAGCACCACAACACCCCCGGGAAGCACATCGCTGCTAGTCAGCACGTCAGACTCTCCGACTTTGCGATTGTTGATATTCAGGCCGCCGGATTTCGCGGTTCGCCGCGCGGCACCCAGACCCCGTTCTTGGCCCGTGGCCACGAAGAGCTCGGGAATGGAAGCTCCCAGGCTCGCGCTCGCCTGCGGCAGTTCCGCCACGGCGTCGCGCAAGGTATCCGCATCCAAAGCGGCCAAACCGTCACCGCCGAAGAGCGCGCGCGAGGCATTCTCCACTCGTTCTGCCACGTTCGCGCCATGCACCCAGGCCGTCACATCTTGAGCAAGTACGCGCTGGGACCGCCTTTCCTGGGGACGCTCCGCCACCGCGGTAGCCAGCTCCTCGATCTCTTCCCGAGTCCGGAAAGTAAAGACCTTGAGCATGTGCACCACGTCTTCGTCGGCAGTATTGAGCCAGAACTGGAAGAACTTGTAGGGACTGAGCATCTCGGGGTTGAGCCATACCGCACCGCCCTCGGATTTCCCAAACTTTGTGCCATCCGACTTGGTAATCAGCGGATTCGTGAGCACGTGCACCGACTCTCCTGTCACCTTGCGAATGAGATCCATTCCGCCAACGAGGTTGCCCCACTGGTCGTTCCCGCCAACCTCCAAGGTGCAGCCGTAACGAGTGAAGAGCTCAAGGTAATCATTGGCCTGGAGAACCTGGTAAGAAAATTCGGCGTAGGAAATGCCCTCGTCCGATTCCAGGCGCCGCGCCACGATATCCTTGGAAAGCATCGTCCCGAGCCGGAAATGCTTACCCAAGTCGCGCAGGAAATCAATCGCGGAAAGCTGCCCGGTCCAATCCAAGTTATTGACGAGCCGTGCCGGGTTATCTCCCTCGAAATCCAACAGGCCGCGCAACTGCCCGGCCAGAGATTCCACCCATTGAGCAACGGTGTCCCGTGAATTAAGCGTGCGTTCGGTTGAGGGGCGCGGATCCCCAATGAGCCCGGTTGCCCCACCTACCAGCACCAGTGGATGGTGTCCGGCCAGTTGGAGATGCCGCATGAGCTTCACCGCGACAAGGTGACCGTGGTGCAGAGAAGCCGCCGTCGGATCAAAACCGCAATAGAAGGTGACCGGACCGGAGTTCAGCGCGCTACGCAGCGCGTCAATATCCGTATGCTGGGCGATCAGCCCCCGCCATTCCAGTTCCTCAAGAACGTCCTTCACGTCTCGTGTCCTTCCGTTGTGATTCGCGCGTCACGGGCCTTTCCGTAACGTCACGTCCGGACGTTATCACGCCCGGTTTTTTCTTGCCACTATATTTTTACGACGACGACACATCGGTCGCGCTGCGGGCAAAGCCCTCCGCGAGCCCGATGAATTCCCGCGCACTGGCCAGCTGCTCCGCGACCCGCTCCGGGGCAGTGCCACCCGCACCACGTCGAGCTCCCACAGAGGCAGCCACCGTGAGTACTTCCCGGACATCCGGAGTGAGCCGCGCGTCGACGGAGCGCAGCTCGTCGTCGTCCATATCCCATAACTCAATGCCGCGCTCTTCGCAGAAGGCGACCGCGCGACCCGAAATTTCATGCGCGTCACGAAAAGGAACCCCGCCGCGCACCAACCACTCGGCGATATCGGTGGCGAGGGAGAATCCCTGGGGCGCCAGCTCGGCCATGCGCTCGTAGTTGAGCACCATGGTTTCCACCATGCCCGCTACCGCGGGGAGGAGGAGGTCGAGGGTGTCGATGGCATCGAAAACCGGTTCTTTATCCTCTTGCAGATCTCGGTTATAGGCGAGCGGGAGTCCCTTGAGGGTAGCTAACAATCCGGCCAGATCACCGATGAGGCGCCCGCTCTTGCCGCGGGTTAATTCGGCCACGTCCGGGTTCTTTTTCTGCGGCATAATCGAGGATCCGGTCGCGTACGCATCATCAAGTGTGACGAAGTGGAATTCGCGGGTATTCCACAGGATAATTTCTTCGGAAAGCCGGGAAAGATCCACCCCAATCTGGGCGCAAATATAGCTGAATTCGGCAACCAGATCCCGCGCGGCCGTGGCGTCGATGGAATTGTGTTCCGGGGCGTTAAAGCCCAGTTCTGCCGCGATTGCCGCAGCATCCAGCCCCAGGGTATTCCCCGCCAGAGCCCCGGCACCGTAGGGTGAATACGCAGCCCGCTTATCCCAGTCCTGCCAGCGCCCGATATCGCGCAATAACGGCCAGACATGGGCGAGCAAATGATGGGCCACCAGCACCGGCTGGGCGTGCTGGAGGTGGGTGCGCCCGGGCATCACCGCCTCGCCAGCGCGTTCGGCCTGCGAAACGAGGGCCCGCACCACCGTCAGCAGTTTTTCACTCAGGTACCGCGCCGCGTCGCGCAGGTACATGCGGATGAGAGTAGCGATTTGATCATTGCGCGAACGTCCAGCGCGAAGCTTTCCTCCCAGCTCCGCCCCGGCTTCGGCCAGCAGGGCACGTTCTAGAGCCGTATGCACATCTTCATCATCGGGGGAAGGCGTGAGTTCCCCGCTAGCCACCCGCTGCCCGAGCGTATCTAAAGCGGCGAGCATCGCGGCAAGCTCGGAGTGGTCCAAGAGACCTGCCTTGGCCAACGCCCGGGCGTGTGCGTGGCTCCCGGCAAGATCGTAGGGTGCCAAGCGCCAATCAATATGAGTCGAGCGTGAAAGTTCGGTCAGGGCGTCAGCGCTGGAACCGCTGAAGCGCCCACCCCATAGGGCGAGATGTTCAGTCATTGCACTATTCTAAACACGGTCACTTTCGTGCGGGAAGTTCAGCCGCTCCCCCGTGGAAAATTCCGTGCACCCGCCGGTATTCCACTATTCTGCTACGTCTTCCACAGGAAGTGCCACGTCAAAGCCCTGCGCTCCGATGGCTGCCAGGAGTCGCCCACGGCGTGCCACTGAGCCGCTCAGGCGGGTGGGTACGTACTCGGTGAAAGGCCCGACCGGCTTTCCGTAACGGATATCCACCCAGGGCGCGATAGCGGCGTCGTATTCACGCAGCGATTCCACCGCGGATTCCGGTTCCTGATAATGATCGGTAAAAACGCGCAGTCCGGCATCCATGCGCGGTTTGAGCTCGGGAATCCGCTCCTGATTGGGGTAGCCCATAATGAGGCCGATAACCGGGAACGTGAGTTCGGGCAGGTCCAGCACCTGGCAGATACGTTCGGCGTCGTTCAAAATAGAACCGAGGTAGGTGGTACCCAAACCGTGGCTTTCCGCAGCCACCACGGTGTTCTGCGCCGCGATCATGCAATCCGCAACCGCGGCGTTAAAAGCGTCATAGCTACGGGCCCCGGCGCCCTCGCCACCCTGCTCCTGGCATACGCGCCAGACACGGCGGGTATCCGCTACGAAAATCCACAATTCAGGTGCCTGCGCCACGTAAGCCTGGGTGCAGACTTCCGCGATGGCCTGGCGGCGGGCCGGATCCTGCACTCGAATAATGCTTGCGTATTGCATACCCTGCGAGGTCGCGGCGTGCAGGGCTGCCTGGATCAGGGCGCCAGTAAGTTCCTCTCCGAGCGGCCGGCCATCAAAATCACGAATGGTGCGGTGGTTAAGCTGAGTGCGCAGAGTCTCCTCCGCGCCGCTGTTGGCAGGACGCGTATCTTCTGAAGTCTTATGTGAAGTATCCATACGGGTATTCTCCCACGCTTGGGCCACGGCGCAAGATTCGTCACAACTGGAATTGGCGGGAAATGCTGCTATGCTGGCACCCGTACCGGGACTGCTGTCTCTGCTCGCTCGCCTCCGTGCGGGCTCTTTTTGTGCATGCGCCGGGTGTTCGGCTATTCCGCCGCCCCGTCGCTCACCTTTGTACACCACAGCATCGCAGAGTTACCGGAGCTAGGGTGCGTTCGTGTCACGGCTATATCTATGCCGCCAGCGTGCGCGTTGTTGTGAAGGATGGAATGGAAAATACGCGTTATTTCACGATTCCGGGTTCGGACCGAACGTATGACCGCAATAAGCTCCTCGTGGTGCTCATCGTTGCGCTCGTCATGTCGCTTATTCAGGTCAGCTCGGTTAATAATCTACTTCCCATTATCGAAACGGGTCTGAATGCCGGGCGCGGTGATATTCAGTGGGTGCTCTCCGGATATTCCCTAGCTTTCGGGCTGCTCTTGGTACCCGCGGGGCGCCTGGGTGATATTTTTGGCCGTTCTTCGCTGTGGATGATCGGGATGGCGGTGTTCACGCTCGGCTCGCTACTGTGCGGGGTGGCCAGTGACGCGTTTATCCTCAATATCGCGCGCGCCCTCCAGGGCATCGGTTCGGGGATTTTCTCTCCCCAGGTCACCGGCATGATTATGCAGTATTTCGACGGTCACGCCCGCGCGAAGGCCTTCGCCTATATGGGCCTGGCCATTTCTGCCTCGGTTGCCGTGGGACCGCTGCTCTCGGGAAGCCTCGTCCAGATCTTCGGGCCCGTGGGCTGGCGGTGGTCCTTTATTCTCAACGTCCCGCTCGGTTTGCTCGGTTTGGGGCTGGGTATTTTCTTGCTGCCGTTCCTGAAGGAACGGCGTGCTATTGGCGACGACGCCGCCAAGATTGACGCCGCCTACCGGGCAGAAATGGAACGCCGGGGCCAACCGGTCGGTCGCCGACGCGGGCATCACCTCGACCTCGACCCGGTAGGAATGACCCTGTTGGCTCTCGCCGTGCTCTGCCTCATGCTGCCCTTCATGTCCCACTTCGCCTGGCGCTGGGCGCTGCTGGGCGGTGGGGCCCTTCTCGGGCTCGCCTGGGTGCTCTGGGAGCATTCTTACGCGAACCGGGGCCGGATTCCCATGGTCAACCTACGCCTCTTCCGTATCGAATCCTTCAGTTTCTGCACCTCTATTACCGCCATCCAGTTCCTGGGAACCACATCCGTTTTCGTGGTGCTGGCCATGTATCTCCAGCAGGGCATGGGATTCAATGCGCTGCAGGCCGGCATGCTCGGCCTGCCCAATGCGATTGCCTCGGCCTACGCCTCGGTGTGGGCAGGGCGCTACGCGGTGGCTTGGGGCCGGCATATCCAGGCTGGCGCTTTCGCGCTCGCACTGGTATCGCTCGCCTCAAGTATTCCGTTGGCCGCTGGAATTGCCTATTCGGGGTGGAGCCCGTGGTGGCTTTCCCTTCCCATTTGCGTTTTCGGCTTCGGAATCGGCGTCATTGGTTCGGCCAATCAGACCCAGGCGATGATTGATGTTCCGCGAGCCCACGGCGGTACCGCGGGCGGGGTGCAGCAAACCAGTCAGCGTATTACCACCGCTATCGGCAATGCCATGGTGACCGCCATCCTCTTCGCTTTCGTCAACGAAGGTACCCCGCGCGGAGACGGTGCCTGGTTCACCGGTTACGCGGCTTCCATGGGGACCATCTGTTTTATTGTGGCACTCGCTCTGACTGTCTCGATTATTTTCATGCGCCGGCCCGCTTCGCCGGCGATGCTGCGCGCCCGCGAAGCGAAGTAACGCATTGTCAAGCACCAAATAAAAACGGGGCCGGGGTCATGACGACCTCGGCCCCGTTCTCGATACGGCTAAGTTGGCGTGCATCCTAAATACCTGTAGCTGCTCGCCGGGAACCTCGCCGCGCGAGCGAAACTTAGTTCGGTCGCGCTCACGCGCCTCGCTAGTTCAGCCGCGCGGGCGGGATAGCCACCCCGCGCCCGAAGGTAACATCGCGAGCGGCTGCAAGTTTCGCGGGCAGCCCGGTCAATTCGATGAAGCCCTTCGCGTGGGACTGGTCGAAGGAGTCACCGGCATCGTAAGTAGCCAAATTGAAATCGTAAAGCGAAGCCTCCGAGCGTCGCCCGGTGACGGTAGCGCGCCCGCCATGCATAACCATACGAATATCACCGGAGACATAACGCTGGGTATCTTCGATATAAGCATCGAGGGAGCGCTTAAGCGGGGAGAACCACTGGCCTTCGTATACGATATCCGCCCAGCGATCTGCGACCGTACGCTTGAAACGAGCTTGCTCGCGATCCATCGTCACGTTCTCGAGTTCCTTATGCGCGGTGAGCAGCGCCATGGCGCCCGGTGCCTCGTAAATCTCACGGGATTTAATACCGACATAGCGGTCTTCAACCACATCAATCCGGCCAATCCCCTGCTTTCCAGCCCGCTTATTGAGCTGCTCAATAGCTTGCAGCGGAGTGACTGCTTCGCCGTCGATCTTAACCGGAATACCGCCCTCAAAGGTGATAATCACTTCATCAGGCAATGGCGGGTAGGTCGGATCATCCGTGTAGGTATACACATCCTTCGTGGGTGCATTCCATAGATCTTCGAGGTATCCGGTTTCAATGGCTCGGCCCCACACATTCTGGTCAATGGAGAAGGGATTGTGGTGGGTCGTTTCAATAGGCAAATTATGCTTATTGGCGTAATCAATAGCGAATTCGCGGGTGAGCGCGAGGTCACGCACCGGGGACAGGCAGGCTAGATCCGGCCCCAATTGGGTAATACCGTTCTCGAAACGTACCTGGTCATTACCCTTTCCGGTACATCCGTGCGCTACCGTACTCGCCCCGAACTGCCGGGCCGCCGCCACCAGGTGCTTGACGATAACCGGGCGGGAAATAGCGGAAATAAGCGGGTAAGCGTCCATATAGAGCGCCCCGGCCTTGAGGGCCGGCATGCAGTATTCGCTGGCGAATTCATCGCGGGCATCGGCGATATAGGCTTCCACGGCCCCGCAATCGAGGGCGCGTTGGCGAATGGTCTCCAGATCCTCGCCGCCCTGGCCTACGTCCACGGCAACGGTGATCACTTCAGCTCCGGTTCGTTCCCCGATCCATCCGATAGCCACCGAGGTGTCCAGTCCGCCCGAATAGGCGAGAACTACCCGCTCCTTCGCCATTATTACTCCTTTTTCTCCCCCATTGAGAGGAGGTGTTGCCTGATCTCTACCGCGCGTTCTTCGCTACGGGCAATGACCAGCACGGTGTCGTCTCCGGCAACGCACCCGAGCACGCCATCCAAGCGCGCCCGGTCGATCCCGGCGGCGAGTAGCTGCGCGGCCCCGGGCGGGGTGCGCAACACGATCTGGTTGAGAGCACATTCGGCGCTGAGCAGTATTTCACGAGCCCACCGCGCCAGGCGCTCCCCGGTATCCATTGTCTGGTCAGCGATGCGATATGCCATCGATCCGTCCACCCGGATCTTAACAGCCCCCAAATCGTCTAAATCACGGGAGAGCGTGGCCTGGGTGACATCCACCCCGGCACGTATGAGATACTCCCGTAATTCGTTTTGGGAACCGATGAGATGAGCTTCCAGAATCGAGGCGATAAGCCCTTGGCGGGCGGTGCGACTCGAAGGAATTCCAGCGGTCACAATGATCCTTTCGCATCACCGGGAACGCGAACCGGCGGCCCGCGCTCCCTTGCATTATAATCATACGCGCCAATGCAATTTTTTGCATTACGCGCGGCGGGTGCCGGCCCGAGTCAGGCAGACACCCGCATTAATGATGCCACGGCGCGCGCAAAGTCTCGGTAGCGTTCCATTTCCGTGCGGAACGGAACCAGCACGCTATCGCGAACTTCGGTTTCGATAGCGGCGCGCGCCCGCGTGGTGACCTGACGTTGAACGCGTTGCGCCCCGTGCGTGCGTGCGATCCGCGCGCTCATACTTACGACGACGCCGCATACGGAACCGGCCACCAAGCAGATCAGGCTCGCCCGACGCAGCCCCAGCGGAAGGGTCACTCCCCCGGCCTCGGTGACGATTCCAGCACCAATTCCCAGGGCACCCAGCACCAGTGCGGCAAAAGCCAGCCACTGGATGGCAGCGGCGAAGCCCCACCAGCGCGGCCGGTGCCAGGCCTGGCTTTCCCGCGCGATTATCCGGGCGACGTTATCGGCGAGCCGCGCAGCTTGCCGGGAACATTCATCGCGTACCGCCCCGCGCCAGGAACGCGGGAGAAAACGGGTAACTTGGGTGGTGAATTCGGCCAAAGTTACCCGAGTGTTTTCCACGGCTCCGGGGCTAGCCACCGCCGCAACGCCGCCCGCCACATACGGCCTGGCACCCGTATCGGTAGGGACGCCCGAATGAGAAGTATCTCCCGCTGTGGAACTAGGCACAATATTCACGCCCGTTTCGTTCTCGCTACCGGGAAGGGCGCGACTGCCACGTCCGCGCAGCAGCGGCCAGGCGGTAGCGCGCCGTGCGGAGCTGCGGTAGTTGTCCGCGGCGTCCCGGGCTGCGGAACGCAGCCCGCCGGCCCGAGCCAGCCCGCTAACAAACTCATCCACCCCGGCAATATCGGTGAGGTCACGCGGATACCCGCCTTGGTCATTGAGGTTTTCTGTGAGCGCGGCGCCCACGGTACGCACATCCGCGGCGAGTTTTTCCGCCGCGGCTCTCTTCCCCGCCGCGATCTCCACGAGCGCCCCACGAATTTCTTCGACTCCCTGCCCGGTGAGTGCCGAGGCCGCCACAATATCCGCGCTCACGCCTTCGGTGACGAGAATACGCCCCAGATCCGCGACAATAGCTTCTTCATCACCAGCACCGAGACGATCAACTTGATTGATGACGATGAGGAGAGACGAATGATATTCACCCATCGCGGCCAAGAAGTCTTCGTGAACCACGGCATCCGCGTATTTTTGGGGGTCGAGTACCCAGATAACCACATCGGCTCGGGCAATAATACGCTCGGCCTGGACGCGGTGGGTATCCACCGTGGAATCAATATCCGGCAGGTCCACAAGCACCAGATTGGCGGTGGTATCGGGAGCTAGCTGGAGCAGCACTTTACGTTCGCGCACCCCGAGCCAATCGAGGACATCAGAGGCATGGCGCCCCGAGACTCCTAGAGGTGCGCGGGTGGCTGGACGGGTGGCGGCCACCCCGGCCACCTCCTGTCCCACAATGGCGTTAAGCAGGGATGACTTACCCGAGCCGGTGGCGCCTGCCAGAGCCACCACGGTGCGTTCAGTTCCTATCAGACCGCGCTGGCGCGCGCGGGTTAGCACATCGCGCGCCTGGGCACGCACCGACTCATCAAGGTAGGCACCACCCAGGTCGAGGGCCTGCTCCAGGTTCTTTAATCCAGTGGGGAGATCCATCCGCGCCTCCCTTCCGCGCTGCGCATCGCCTCATCTAGCTCATTCAGAGCATCCGTGCTGACTCCCAAGCGCGCGATTTCCTCTCGATAGGGTGCGGCCGTGGCCGCGAAGAACTCTTCTGCGCGCCCGAGGAGATCCTCGGTAGCGGAAGCGGCCATGCGGCGAACAGCGTCGTCGCCGAAAATAGCTTCCAAAACGCGCTGCGCTACCACGGCCGTTCCCCCGGCGATAGCTACTTCTCCACCGGTAAGACCGGCGGAGTGAGCAAAAACAACCAGCATGAGCGCGACGCCCACCGCGTTAATACCGAGGGAAACGACGCGTGCGGTGAGCTGCTTGGCGTGCCCCTGCTCGCCGAGCATATCCATGAGAGCGCGGCGCCAATCACGGACCAGGGCTCCGGCAGCGTCCCGGCGAGCCGCGCGATACCTGCCGGCTTCGATAGCCCCGCCCACCGCGGCAGCATGCCCGGCATCTCCCGCCGCGGTATCGCGCTCGGAACCGGCCTCCGCGCCTCGGGACTCAACCGCGAGAACTATTCCCGCACCCGCTGCGCTGCGCTCCAATTCGGTGGTAAGGCAAGTGGCCAGGCCGGCGTCCGCGGTGAGGAGCATATCGGTGAGGGAGTCTTCGATGGCCTCTCCCACGGCTTCTTCGCTCGCGTTCCGGCTAGCGGTTCGCCGCGAGCTCAGCCGATCACGCCAACGCGTGACACCTGCCTGCACAGCGCGAGCCCACTGCCCGCTGCCGAGCATCTCATGCCAGCGACGCAGCACTTCTCCGCGCAACACGGTACCATCCGCGATACCGGATTCTATACGGGCACGTGCCTCTTTCAGCGCAGCACTGACATCTGCGTCTAAGCGTTCGGCTTCCTCGATCTGTTCGAGATAAGAGTCGCGGGCCCGGGCGCAGGTATCGGCCAGGCTAGTGAGCGCCCCGGTGAGAGTTTGGCGCGCTACCGAGGCACGCGAACGTTCATCGCGGGCGAGCCCGGCGAGCCACTCACGCAGCGGAGCCACATCAGCCTCCGGAATGCCCGGCGCCCCCGGGTACTCGGTTATCACGAAGAGCGGGGCGCTTCCCAAACCGCGTTCCTCAAGCCTGCGGATCAAATCGGGGCGAATCGCCGCGGCATCCCCAACAGGAACCCTATTGAGGACAACGGCAATGACAATATTGCGCTCGGCTGCTTCATCGAGGAGGGCCCATGGAATCGCATCCGAATAACGCGCGGCGGTGGTAACAAAAACCCACAAGTCAGCCGCTTGGAGAAGCTGGCCGGCCAATCTACGGTTATCCCCCTCGACCGAGTCAATATCCGGAGAATCCACCAGTGCCAGGCCCCGCGGGACACGAGGTGATTCCACCAAGCGGATGTCACCGCTCGCTTTCGCCGCCCGCGCGCTACCAACCGCTGCTGCGCCGTCGCTCACAACCACCGCTGCGCCCTTGCCGGAACGTTCTGGCGCAAGCGCTGCGCCGTCGCCACTCAAACGAGCTAGCCCGGGGAAAATACGGTCGCCGGAAAACCATGCTTCCTCCCCGGGAGCGTGGGCGAGCACCGGGATCCGGGTAGTGGGGCGCAGCGCGGAGGATGGTGTCACCGATGCACCCACGAGGGCGTTCACCAGGGCCGATTTACCCGAGCCCGTAGATCCGCCCACCACGGCCACCAGCGGCGCATCCAGGGAGCGCAGGCGCGGGAGCACGTAGTCATCAAGCTGGTGGAGACCGTCGGTGCGAGCATCACGCCCGTCTGCCGCCCCCGGGGTGGGCAGTGGGAACCTCAGGTCTTCCAGTGCCTGGCGCACCCGCTCAAGGGAAAGCAGGCGACTCACGGCATAATCACCCGCGGGTAGCGATCTTCTTCCGGCGGAGTCCAGGTATCCGGGTCAGCGGGGACCTGGGTGCCCGAGCGCACATCACGAACCTGCTCGCCTTCCGCCGTTGTAAACCACACAAAGGGAATACCGCGCTTATCGGCCGCTTTAATCTGCTTACCGAATTTCGTGGCGTTATGCGAGACGTCCGCCGGAATACCGCGGGCACGCAAACGTGCCGCGATGGTGGAGGCATGGTGACGTTCGGATTCATCGTTGACCGCCACGTACACGGCCGTGGGAACCTTGCGGCTAGCGCGCAGCAGATCCTGGTGCAGGAAACGTGCGAGCAGGCGCGATACCCCGATGGACAGGCCCACGCCCGGATAGCTGCGATTACCGGCCGTCGCCAGGTTATCGTAGCGCCCGCCCGAGCATACCGAGCCAAGATCTGCGTGACCTTCCACCGTCGATTCGAAAACAGAACCGGTGTAGTAGTCCAGACCGCGTGCAATAGACAGATCCGCGCTGACCGAACCGGGTATGAGAGAGTTCGCTTCGGTGACGAGTGTTGCTAGTTCTTCCAGGCCTTCGTCCAAGAGCGACGACGACGCACCGAGCGCGCGGACTCTGTCTACGAAGGAGGCATCCTCGGTGGTGATACCCGCCAAGCTCAAGGCAAGTTGCGCCTGCTCCGCGCTTGCACCCACGTGTTCGGAGAGTAACTCGGTCACCACTTGCGGACCTACTTTGTCGAGCTTATCTAGGATTCGCAGGGTTTCCTCGGTATTTTCCAGCCCGATCGCTTCGTAGAAGCCCTGGGCGAGTTTACGGTTCGAGGCACGCACCCGCACCCGCGGGATGGGAAGCTTACTCAACGCATCAACCATGACGAGCGGCAACTCAATATCGTGGTGGAAGGCGAGGGAGTCCTGGCCAACCACATCAACATCAGCCTGGTAAAACTCCCGGAAGCGCCCGTCCTGGGGGCGTTCGCCGCGCCAGACCTTCTGGATTTGGTAGCGCTTGAAGGGGAAATCGAGTTTTCCGGCGTTCTCCAGCACGTAGCGGGCCAGCGGCACGGTGAGATCGAAATGAAGACCGAGGCCGGAATCCTGGCCTTCCTCCCCCTGGAGGCGGCGCAGCACATACACTTCTTTGGAAGTTTCGCCCTTACGCAGCAGCTGATCCATAGGTTCGACGGCGCGAGTTTCCACCCCCGAAAAACCGTGGAGTTCAAAGGTGGAACGCAGGGTGTCAAGAACTTTCTGTTCCACGATACGGGCTTGCGGAAGCCATTCGGGGAAACCGGAAATCGGCGCAATTTTCATAGGTACTATTCTTTCACTTCATCGCGATATAGGCGCGCAGGTACGGTGAGGCTTTGAGCTCGCGCGCCAGGGTGGAGGGTTTGCCGTGGCCGGGGAAGAAAATCGTGGAGCCGTCCACCTCGGCAACGATGGTGCGCAAGGAAGCACGCATCTGCGCATCGTTCCCGCCCGCGAGGTCGGTGCGGCCCACTCCGTCCCGGAAGAGCACATCTCCGGTGATCATGAAATTCTCCCCGAAACCCCAATCGGGAAGCTGCGGAGTTTCTGGATCCGCTTCGAAACGCCCCGAGAAGAGAAAAACTGTCGAGCCCTCGGTATGCCCCGGGGTGGCGATGGCGCGCAGGTGCACACCGGGAACCAGTTCCATTCCCTCCGCGTATATTTCTTCGGGAAGGGGCACGATCTTCTCCGGTTTCACCCAGGAACGCCCCCCGGTGGCAGCCAGGACGAGCGGCGCGTAAAAAGCATTGACGATCGGATTATCCAGCCGGTATGCGTCAGGCTCAGCGATAAAGCACGGCACGCTTGAGCCGGCCACCACCCCGGCATCCCACACATGATCCCCGTGCCCGTGCGTGGCCAGTACGGCACCCAGGCGCAAATGACGGGCTGCCAGGGTGCGTTCTACCCACGCGGCGCTGCCAGCTCCCGCATCAACAACCAGGGCAACCCGATGAGTAGGGTCGGCCATGATATAACAATTCGCCTCCAGGGCAGTATTGGAATACCGCAAGAAAATCATGCATTAACCGTATCCTTTCTCCCGATTTTTTCCTACTGGCACCCGGAATCCCTTTCTCCGTGGCACAATTGTGGTATACCGTAAGAATTAAAGTTGTCCCGCGGCGTGTACCTCACGCCTCTTTCTCCACAAGGAGTAACAATGTCCACAGCTCATCCCGCTCAGCCCGCTCCCGCGCCGCTGGATCCGGCCGCCGTCGCCAAAGCCCGTCCTTTCGGACGCGTGGACGACGAAGGGAAGGTGTGGCTTAAGGATGGCGATACCGAACGGGTCGTTGGCCATTACGCGGCTTCCGGCACCGAAGATGATGCCCTGGAATTCTATATTCGCCGCTATATTGACCTGGATACCCAGGTAAGTCTGGCAGAAACGCGTGCCCACCACGTATCCCCCGAAGAAAGCCGCAAGTCAATTGCATCCCTACGCAAGGAACTGGCCGAACCGGCCGCGGTGGGTGATATCGCGGCGCTGCGCACTCGCTTGGATAAGCTCGAAGAAGTCGTGGCCGTACGCGCGAAGGAATACGCGGCTCAGCGCGCCGCCGCCAAGGAAGCTGCTCTCCAGGAGCGAACCCAGATTGTGGAACGCGCTGAGGAACTCGCCAACGCGAATCCGCACACCATCCACTGGCAGAATACCCGCGCTGAGCTCAATGATCTTTTCGAAAGTTGGAAACGGGCCCAGCGCCAGGGGGCGCGCATTGATCGTCCCACCGAAGAAGCACTGTGGCGGCGCTTTGCTACTGCCCGCTCCACCTTTGATCGCGCCCGGCGCAACCACTATAAGGAACTGGATGTACGCCGCAGCCAGGTGAAGGCCACCAAGGAAAAGCTCATTGCGGAGGCCGCCGCGCTCTCCTCCTCCACCGATTGGCGGGAAACCGGGGATCGCTACCGCGAACTCATGGATGAATGGAAGCGGGCAGGGCGGGCCGGGCGCCGCGATGACGATAAGCTCTGGGAGCGTTTCATGGCCGCTCGCCAACCTTTCTACGACGCTCGGGATGCGCATTTCAGCCAGGTGGATAGCCAGTACGCGGAAAATTTGGCCGCTAAGCTCGAATTGGTGGCGGAAGCTGAAGCTCTCCTTCCCATTACCAATGTTGATGAAGCCCGCGAAAAGCTCCGTGAGATCGGGGAACGCTGGGATGAGATCGGCTTCGTGGCCCGCGGTGATATCGCCCGGACCGAGGGCCGGATGCGGGAAATTGAGGAAAAGATTCGCGCGGCGGAAAACGACCGCTGGAACCGTACCGACCCGGAAAAGCAGCAGCGTTCTTCCGGTATGGCCGCCCAGCTCGAAGCGCTTATCGCCGAACTCGATGAGGAAATCGCCCAGGCCCAGCAGTCCGGTGATGAAAAGAAGCTCACCGAGCTAAACGAAGCGCGGGCCGCCCGCGTGGCCTGGCTCGAGCAGGTAAATAAGGATCTGTAACTTTTTCCTACCTGTGGATAAATGCAAGCCGCTCTCCCCACCTGGTGAGAGCGGCTTGCATTATTTTATTCACCACCACACACTCTCGGTATGTATGTGGATGGGGTGCAGCGCCTGGATATTAACGCTGGCTTACTGGTGGAATACGCTCCCGGGTTAGTGTGCGCGGCTGATTGTGCCGCCTATGCGGCGCTGCGGGCTTCTCTTCTTGCGCAGGTACTGGGGCGGGATAGCATCGCCACCACGCTGAGCGCAATGTGGGTTTATACCGGTTACTGGCCCGCGGACCGGCTGATTCGGATCTGTAGCGTGCGAGCTAAGTCACGGACTATCCGCAAGCCGGCACCCGAGGAGCGCCAATCGATAGCCGGCTTGTGCTTAACCACGCTGCCGCGTACCATCACGGATATTTTTCGCCAGGAAGCGCTGGACGTAGCAATTACCTGTGCTCTGGAGGTGGCGCGGCAGCGCCTTCTAGAAGCTGATGGGTGGGAAGCGGCGGCAGAAAACCTGACCGGCCGGCACCTCGCCGCAGCGCGTGCGGCTGTGCATGCTATTGCCCAGCGCTAAGCACGGGAGCGACCAGGAGCTTCCGGCATTCAGCTCCGTGCCGTAACCGCGGCGAATCCGCGCTATGCACGCGGAGATTCCACCCGGCGCTGATTAGCGGGCTTGGAATTAGTCACCCGGTACGCATCGTACACGCCTTCAATCTTGCGTAGATCTGCCAGCACCCGAGCTAGGTGATGCGGATCGGCCATCTCAAAGGTGAAGGTATTCCGCACCATGCGTTCTTTCGTGGTCATCATATTGCCGGCCAGAAGATTCACCCCGTTATCCAGGAGCGCTCGGGAAATATCGGAGAGCAAGCCCTGCCGGTCGAGTGCGTCCACCTGGACCTGGATAACGTACACCGCTTCGGAATCATCAGCCCAGTGCACCTCGAGGAATCGTTCCGGTTGCTTTTGCAACTGCTCCACATTCGGGCAATCCGCGCGGTGGATGGACACACCCGAGCCGCGAGTCACGAAACCAACGATGGAATCGGGGGGAACCGGGGTGCAGCAGCGGGCTAGCTTGACCATAACATCCCCGGCTTCCATGCCCTGGACCACCACAGCGTTATCGGTGCTGGCCGTGCTCCGCCGCCGTGAAATACGGTTCGGAGTCACTGCCTCCGCGAGAGTTTCCTCCACCCCGGCCTGCCCGCCCTGGGAGGTAATGAGGTTACGCACCACCGTTTCGGGGGAGATATCCCCTTCCCCAATACCCGCGTACAGGTCATCGACGGAACTGCGTCCGGCCTCCCGCGCTACTTCCGCGAGTGTGTCATGGCTCATGAGGCGCTGGACGGGTTGGTTACGTTTACGGATGGCGCGGGCAAGCTTATCCTTGCCCTCTTCTACCGCTTCATCCCGGCGACTCTTCTTGAACCACACCCGGATCTTGGCGCGGGCACGCGGACTTGCCACGAAATCAAGCCAGCCGAGGGAAGGCCCGGCATCCGGGCTTTTCGCGGTAATAATCTCAACCGTATCCCCGGATTCCAGCTTGTGATCGAGGGTGACGAGACGATCATTCACCCGCGCCCCCACCGTACGATGCCCCACTTCCGTGTGGACGGCATAGGCGAAATCGACCGGGGTGGCTCCGGTGGGGAGCTCCATAACTTCCCCGGCCGGAGTGAACACGTACACCTTATTACCGGAGATCTCATAGGAGAGCGACTCGAGGAATTCTGCCGGGTCCGCGGTTTCCCGCTGCCAATCAACTAGCTGGCGTAGCCAGTTGAGCTGAGTTGTTTCTTCGTCGACTTTCGCGGTCCCGCCCCCCCGCTTGGTGGCATTCGGGTTTTCCTTATACCGCCAGTGCGCTGCCACTCCGTATTCCGCGCGCCTATGCATATCGTAGGTACGGATCTGAATTTCAAGAGAGCGGTTATCCGGGCCGATAACCGTGGTGTGAATCGACTGGTAGAGGTTGAATTTGGGGGTGGTGATATAGTCCTTGATCCGCCCCTGAATGGGCGTGAAAATAGTATTGGCAACGCCCAGCACCGCGTAGCAGTCCGGGATGGTTTCCACGAGTACCCGCACTCCCACGAGGTCATAAATATCTTCGAAGTCCTTACCCCGCAAAATCATCTTCTGGTAGATGGAGTAATAGTGCTTGGGGCGACCGGTAATCGTGCATTTAATATGGGAACTCTTGAGCTCCCGCTCCAAAATGGCCTTGATTTTCGCGATATACGCTTCGCGTTCCGGGGTGCGTTCTTGCACCAGGGATTCAATTTCGGCGTAGACCTCCGGGTACATGGTTTTAAAAGAGAGGTCCTCAAGTTCCCATTTAATGGAATTCATGCCGAGGCGGTGCGCGAGGGGCGCGTAGATCTCCAGGGTTTCATGTGCCTTGGATCGTGCCTTTTCCTGCGGCATGAAACGCCAGGTGCGGGCATTATGGAGCCGGTCGGCAAGTTTAATGAGAAGCACGCGGATGTCTTTGGACATCGCGATCACCATTTTGCGCACCGTTTCCGCCTGCGCTGCTTCTCCGTATTCGACCTTATTGAGCTTCGTGACTCCGTCCACGAGTAGTTCCACGGTGGAGCCGAAATTCTCCCGGACCTGCTCGAGGGTGTACCCGGTATCTTCCACTGTGTCGTGGAGGAGAGCACCCACGAGGGTATCCTCGTCCATTCCGAGTTCGGCGAGGATGGTTGCCACCGCGACCGGATGCGTAATATACGGCTCTCCCGAGCGCCGCTTCTGGCCACGGTGGCATTCCTCCGCCACGTTATACGCCCGGATAATGCGTTCCTTATCGACATTACCCAGGGCGCGCATAAGGGGTTCCAGGGCATCAGGAACCTGGCTGGCCGTGCGTCCGGTCAACCACGATAGCCGCGATAGTACCCGCGGACCCTGCGATTCCGACATGCCCCACTCCCCTCTTGCGTTAATCGAAGGTTAGCACCGCTTCGACCTGCCTACCGGCCAGACGCTCCCGACCGCCCATACCCGCCAGCTCAATGAGCATGCACAGGCCGGCCACAATCCCGCCCGAGCTTTCCACCAGCTCACAGGCTGCATTCGCGGTTCCACCGGTGGCGAGAACGTCATCGATGATAAGAACGCGCTGTCCATCTTCAATATTAAAGGGCTGAACCTCCATGCGGGCCGAACCGTATTCCAGTTCATAATCAACCCCGATAACCGGCCCGGGCAACCGCCCGGCTTTGCGGATGGTGACCATTCCCAGCCCCATGGCGTAGGCCAGCGGCGCGGACAAAATAAATCCGCGTGATTCCAGCCCGGCGACGGCGTCGATCTTACCTTCGTAATGGCGGGCCAGCTCATCAATAAAGAGGTGGAATGCTTCACCGTCTGCTATCAGCGGGGTGATATCACGAAAGATAACCCCCGGCGCCGGGAAGTTTTCACGTTCTCGCACCCGACTGGCCGCTAGTTCCACGAGTTGCGAAGAAAACGCAGTGCTCACTTCTTGCTCCTCTTCTTGCGACGCGGCTGCGCGGTATTACCAAGATGGTGGCCAGGTTCGAGCACCGCGGAGACGACGTCCTCTTCCGCAACACCGGCCTCAACACGCTGGGCGCGCGCGGCAGCCACTTCCGCGTTATGGGCCTTGATGCGCGGATCGGCATTCGTCAGGGTGACGGCGAGCGGTGCCGCCAAGAAGATGGACGAGTACGCCGAGAGCAGCAGACCGACGAAGAGCACCAGCGCAAGATCGCGCAAGGTACCCGCGCCCATGAGGTACACCCCGATGAACAAAATGGATGCCACCGGCATAATCGAGGTGACCGAGGTGTTGATGGAGCGGATGAGAGTCTGGTTGACGGCGTGGTTCGTGGACTCCCCGAAAGTCACACGGTGCTGACGCAGCACATGCTCGGTATTTTCACGGACCTTATCGAAAACCACCACGGTGTCGTACAGGGAGTAGCCGAGGATCGTCAGCAGACCGATCACTGTGGACGGCGTGAATTCAAATCCAAAGAGGCAGTAAATACCCACCGTCACCACAAGGTCGTGGAAGAGCGCAACGATTGCACCCAGGGCATTGCGCCAGGATCGCATATAAGCCCACAGCGCGAGGAGCACCAGCACGATAAAGACCACGAAACCCTGGAGGGCCTTCGTGGAAATATCCTGGCCCCACACCGGGCCGATATAGGTGGAGGTGACATCCTGAACGGAGGTTCCGTATGCTTCAGCCAATTCCGTGCGGATCGCTTCTGTTTCCGCATTGCCCACGCCGGTACCATCAGCATTCGCCGAGGTTTGGATGCGCAGGGAGTTCTCACCTACCTGGGCTACGCGAGCGGCTGCATCCCCGCCGTGGCGGGCCATGATATCCGAGGCGAGGCGCTGATCGGTGGTTTGTGCCCCCGAGACCGTGAACTGGGATCCACCGGTGAACTCAATACCCATATTGAGCCCGCGGGTGAAGAGCGCGATAAACGAGGCGATAACGCAAATAATCGCGATGGTGTACCAGGTCTTGCGCCGCTGCACAATTTTGAAGCTGCGCCGCCCGGAGTAGAGATCATTACCTAAGCTGTACATCGACATTAGGCGTTCTCCTTTCCCTCGCTGCTCGCGGGGAGAGCGGCCCGACGCTCGCGGGTGCGACGCTCAGCAAGCGAGCCTTCCCCGGGAACCTTACGGCCGCGGTACGCCGGGGTATGCGCCAAATGCTTGGCGGACATACCCGATGCCGGGTGCCCCCCGCCGAAGAACTTAGTGCGCACCAGCAGCGTCATAAGCGGATAGGTAAACATAAAGACGACAACGAGGTCGAGGATCGTGGTGAGCCCCAAAGTGAAGGCGAAACCGCGCACCGAACCCACTGCAATGAAGTAGAGAACCCCGGCGGCAATAAGGTTGACGGAATCAGAGGCGATAATCGTGCGGGTTGCGCGCTTCCATCCGCGCTGCACCGCGGTACGTACCGCGTGCCCGTCACGAATCTCATCCCGAATACGTTCGAAGAACACAATGAAGGAATCGACCGTGATACCGATAGAAATAACCAGACCGACGACGCCGGCCATTGACAAGCGGTAACCCATCACCCAGGACAGTAAACAAATAACCCCGTATGACAAGCCCGTGGCAAGCACCACCGAGCCGATAGCCACAATAGCGAGGGCGTGGTACTGCCAAATCAGGTAAAGAACAATAAGCACAAGACCGATCAGCCCGGCCACCAGGCCCGCGCGCAGCGATTCAGAACCGAGGGTGGCCGAAATTTGCTGTTCGGATTGCACCTCAAATTCCAGGGGTAGCGAACCGAATTGCAGCTGGTTAGCCAGCACCCGCGACGTCGTCGCGTTAATACCGGAACCGTTAATAACGGCCTGCCCGCCTGAAATCTGGGTTTGCGGAACCGCGGAGGAAATAACGCGCCCGTCTAGAACGATAGCGAATTGGTTTTGTGGGCTCTTCAGGCCCACCAGCCGCCCGGTCACTTCAGAGAACTTCTGCGCGCCCTCGTTATCGAATTCCAACTGTACAATCCACTGGCCCTGCTGCTGATCGAAACCTGACGTAGCCCGGGTCAGGTTCGTTCCGGCAATCTCGGCCGGGCCGAGCACGTACTTAAAAGGCGTGACCTCGCCCGTTTTAGAATCCTTGCTTTGCCCGCAGGCCACCAGCGCGGTATCCGGGTTTTCTTCCGGGGCGGTAGCCGGGTTCTCGGCGGTGCAATCCAAGGTCAGCGCATCGTAGGTGACCCGCTCGGTTTTCGCCCAAGCTGGATCCGAGGCGTTGCTCGGCTGGCTGGGCGGAGTGGTGGAGAGCTTGCCGTCTCCATCTGCGTCGGCAGCCTTCATGGCCGCTTCTTCCAGCGCGGTGCCGGTCAGGGGTGCGGCATTCTCCCCCTCACCCTTCATGGTTCCCGGATTCGCCATGGCGAGCACCGGGCGCATCCGCAACACCGCGGAATTACGCACGAGGTCGAGGGTTTCCTGACTGGGATGCCCGGGCAGACCCACCACAATATTGGAGCCACCCTGAGAGGTAATTTCCGCTTCCGCCACACCCGAAGCGTCCACGCGCTGGCGAATAATTTCAATCGCCTGGTTGACATCTTCAGCGGTGATCTCGGAATTATCCGTGGTCTTCGGGGTGAGAATAAGCTCCGTGCCCCCTTCGAGGTCAAGAGCAAAATTCGGGGTCCACCGGGATTCCGATCCGGAGCCCGTTGCCGACCCCACCCCCAGGGAGACGAAGAGCGCGATCGCCAAGATCGCAAGGGTAATGATCCGGCGCCAGGATAACCGGACGCCGGAATTTTTAGATTGAGACATAGTGTTTACTTCCAGGCCGAGCCCGACTCATCTTTCTTTTCACCAAAAGCCGAGTCCGTGCTCCGAGGAGTCACGTGACCGGTCGCTTCCGGGGCCGCCGCACTAGCGGAAGCAGCAGTTCCCACGGCACTATCCGCATCGCTCACGCCGGCTCCGGATCCCTCCGAAGCGCTCAGGCGAGCAGCTTCCGCAGCATCTTCCGCTGCCGCTTCTTCTTCACTGACCGGCGCGAAAGGAATGGACGCCTGCTCCCGAATAGCCAGGCGCGACCACACAGTTTCATCCCCGGAGGGACTTTCGAGCGTCACCGCATCCCCGTCAATAGCAACAATGCGCCCGTAAAAACCCGCGGTGGTCATGACATCTGTGCCGACCACCAGAATGCTATTGCGGTGTTCTTCAGCACGTGCCCGGGCCTTCTTATTGGACTGGGACATGAACAGAACCATCCCCACTAGGACGACGCCCATGATGACGAATTCCACGCGAAAGCTCCTTGGAAAAGACAATAATTACCGTGCCAGTTTACCGTGCATAACTGAAAACACCTGCGGCCGTGACGAAACTAATCTGTAGGCGGAGTTAAACCCAGATGCGTCCAGGCCCGCGGGGCCGCCATTCGCCCCCGCGGAGTACGTACTAGATAGCCTTCGCGTACCAGGTAGGGCTCCACCACCGTCTCTACCGTTTCCGGTTCTTCTCCCACCGAAACTGCCAGAGTAGTCAGACCCACCGGCCCGCCGCCAAAGCGGGTGCACACCGCGTCGAGTACCGCACGGTCAAGCCGATCCAACCCGGCTGGATCCACCTGGAAAAGATCGAGGGCAGCCCGCGCGGCACTCAGGTTCAGCTCCCCGGTGCCGCGCACCTGCGCCCAGTCCTGGACGCGGCGCAACAGCCGGTTGGCGATACGCGGGGTGCCGCGCGAACGCCCGGCGATTTCCTGAGCGGCATCCTCGGTAATGCTATGGCCGAGTTTGACGGCATTACGCCGCACAATACGGGCTAGGTCGCGCTGTTCGTAATATTCCAGGTGCGCCGTAAAACCAAAGCGATCACGCAAGGGAGCGGGAAGCAAGCCGGCGCGCGTCGTCGCCCCTACCACAGTGAAGAAGGGGAGCGGCAACGGGATCGAGGTGGCGCCCGGTCCCTTCCCCACCATCACGTCCACCCGAAAATCTTCCATGGCCAGGTAGAGCATTTCTTCGGCATTGCGGGCCAGGCGGTGGATCTCGTCGATGAAGAGGACGTCGTTTTCCTGCACGGAGGAAAGAATCGCGGCCAGGTCTCCCGAATGCTGGATCGCCGGACCGGAGGTCAGGCGCAGCGCCCCGCCCACTTCCGCCGCAATAATCATGGCGAGGGTGGTTTTCCCCAGGCCCGGTGGCCCGGAAAGGAGCACGTGATCGGGAGTGCGCCCGCGCTGCACCGCCGCCTGGAGCACGAGAGAAAGTTGGTCACGCACGGTATCCTGGCCCACGAATTCGGAGAGCTGGCGCGGGCGCAGGGCCGCTTCGGCGGCACGCTCCGTTTCGTTGGCTTCCGG
The DNA here is from genome assembly GCF_059085665.1 of Actinotignum sp. usb-actsch-213. Classification (NCBI taxonomy): domain Bacteria; kingdom Bacillati; phylum Actinomycetota; class Actinomycetes; order Actinomycetales; family Actinomycetaceae; genus Actinotignum; species Actinotignum sp. usb-actsch-213. Next base: position 35,452 of record NZ_JBHNSQ010000045.1, on the reverse strand, counting down.
GGAGACCAGGCCGGCGTCGAAGGACATATCTTCGCTCATCGGCGGGCCCCTAGTATTTGGAGACTTGCGCGCAGCAGCTGGGCCACGGTGCCCTGCGGTACTTGCGCGCGCGCTTCTTCATACGCGGCGACGGCGTCGCTTTCTTTCCACCCCAGTCCCACCAGACCGGCAACCACGGCATCGGGATCCGCCCCGGCGGTGGCCGTCTCACCCGCCGCCACCGGCGCCGGGCCGAGCTTATTGCCCAGCTCCAAAATAATGCGCTGGGCGCTCTTCTTGCCAATACCGGGAACCCTGGTGAGGGCTGCTTCGTCCTTGGATTGCACGGCGGCGCGCAGAGCATTCGGGGTGTGGACAGAGAGAAGAGCGAGCGCTACTTTGGCGCCGATCCCGGACACCGTTTGCATGATGTCGTAAACGTCGCGCTCGTCCGCTTCGCTAAAACCGTAGAGGGAGGGAAGATCATCGCGGCTGGCAACCAGCGAGGTATAGAGAAAAGCTTCCGCGCCTTCGCGAAGGCGCGCGAGAGTATCCGGCGTCGCAAAAACTTTGACGCCCCACCCGCCGACCTCCACCACCGCGAAAGTGGTGGTAACACGGCTCACAGTTCCGCGAATACTTGCAATCACTCAGGGCTCCTTCCTCATGACTCTAGCCGGTAGCGGAGCGGTGTGGGGAGACCGCGCCGGCGCGCCGACTCATGCGTTCAGCTCCCGCCCACATGCGCTGCGCGGCGGTCAAATCCGCTCCTTCGGCACGTGGGAGGGTACCGGCCCCGCCGTGCTGACCATTATCCACCGTGGCATCCAGGGCGTGGGCGCCCCCGCGCCATGCGTGGGTGATGGCAATGGCGAGGGCGTCCGCGGCATCCTTGGGACGCGGCAGCTCGGCCAGACCTAAAATCCGCTGAACCATATTTTGCACCTGGAGTTTCCCGGCGCGCCCCGAACCGGTGACCGCTGCTTTCACTTCGGAGGGCGAGTGCAAGCCGAGGGGAAGCTGGGCGCGGGCAGCAGCCAGCATAGCGATACCGGCCACCTGCGCGGTTGAGGTCACCGAGCGCACATTTTCCTGCGCGAAAACGCGTTCCACCGCCACGACCTCGGGAGAAAACTCCGCGATCACCGCGTCGATTTCATCCGCGATAAGGAGAAGACGCCGATGCGGGGCCAGGTCCACCGGAGAGCGCGCCACGCGCATATCCACCAAACGCACCCGCCGCGTCACATCGGCGTCAATGGTTCCCAGCCCGCAGCGCGTAAGTCCCGGGTCAATACCCAGAATGCGCACTACTCACCCTCGAGCTCAGCGAGGATCTCATCGGCGATATCCGCGTTGGTGTAGACCTCTTGAATATCATCGACATCGTCGAGCGCATCGGTGAGTTTGAGGAGCTTTTCCGCGCCGGCGCGATCCAGGGGAACATTGGTAGAGGGAACAAAGCGTGATTCTGCGGAATTGTAGTCAATTCCGGCTTCCTGAAGCGCGGTGCGCACAGCTACCACATCGCTAGAAGCACAGTAAATGGTGAATGTTTCGCCGTCGTCCTCAATTTCTTCGGCGCCCGCGTCAAGAACCGCCATGAGAACGTCATCCTCGGAGTTCTCCCCTTTAACCGCTTCCACCACACCGCGACGGTTGAAGAGATAGGAAACCGAACCCGGATCCGCCAGGGTCCCCCCATTGCGCGTGAGTGCGGTACGCACATCCGAGGCGGCACGATTGCGGTTATCGGTCAGGCATTCGATGAGGATAGCCACCCCACCCGGGCCGTAACCTTCGTAAGTAATGGCTTCATACTGGATGGAATCATCAGTTTCACCCGAGCCACGCTTAACCGCGCGATCAATATTATCGGCCGGCACCGAGTTCTGCTTGGCTTTGCGGATCGCGTCAAAGAGCGTGGGATTGCCCGCGGGATCTCCACCACCGGTTGCCGCTGCCACTTCGATATTCTTGACCAGACGCGCGAAAAGCTTGCCGCGCTTGGCGTCATTAGCGGCTTTCTTATGCTTGGTGGTTGCCCACTTGGAGTGTCCTGACACGTGTCCTCCCGAGTAGATAAAAACTTCCGGAGCCATTGTACGCGGTTCGAGGCCCGGGAACTATTACCTGGGCCGCAGCGCGCCTAAGCTGTACCGTTCAGGGAGGCTAGTTCTCCCAAAGCTCGCGGCAAATCCCATCCCATCCGGCGTGCACCTGAGCCGCCAGCTCCGCGAGACCCACCGGATACACCCGTTCCCTCGGGGAACCAGCGAGTTGCGTGCCGGCACGCCAGTCGATAACGTCGAGGAGTTCTTCTTCCGCCGCGGTCCAGGCCCGCCCGCTTCCGGTCACCGCCGCGCGGGCGCGCACCGCGTCCAGCCGCACCGCGAAAAATTCTTCGTCTTGGCTGAGGGTGGTACGGGCAAAACGAAAAGTTGCGTGCCGGCGCAGAACCGGCCCGATAAGTTCCGTTTCAGTTACGACGACGCCGGTCTCCTCCCGAAATTCCCGCACCGCCGCCTGCTGGGGGCTTTCCGTATCTTCCAGTCCCCCACCGGGCGTGAACCACCACCGGTGGGAAGGATCGTCCCGGTCATGGCCGCGGATGAGGAGGACGCGGCCGGCTTCATCCAGGGCGATAATGCGGGCAGCACGCCGGGGAGTGGGGGTCATCGGGAACTCTTACTCATCGTCAATATCGATGGTTTGCGGGACCGGGGCGTGCCCGGCGATGGGGAAAATGGAGAGAATTCGGGAATTGCGTACCCGGCGAGCCTGGTCCACATGCGAATTATGGAAGGAGCGTGTCATGCGCACATCGAGGCGGGCACGTTCGAGGCGCCGGTAAAATTCCCGGGCGGCTGCATCGGTGATATCGTTCGGGTCCAGCTCATCCACGGTGAGTCGCAGGGCGCGGGAAAGTTCGGATTCCACCGCGCGCCGTTCCCGGGCTGCCACGGCCGGATCGGGAAGATCATCGCGCGTATCACCGGGTAAGGCTTCCAATCCGTCCGCCACCACCGGAAGCATGGAGGCGGAGAGCACCCGCTGGGCACTATCGGTGAGGATAAGAGCCCCGGCCATATCCAATTCCCCGGACATAGCCATATCGTAGGCGGTGCGGGCGCGGGCGGCGAGCGCCTGTTCCACCGCGCGGCGCGATTTCAGGAGGGTGGTATGGAGGCGATCAAGGCGACGGGCCGCCACCACGGCGCTCAGACCGAGAAGGAGAAGCACCACACCGGCGACGAGGGCAAGCCACCACCATATATTCACTGCTCTACCTCCATCTGGGCGGTGCGGACCGCTGTTTCATACACGGCAAAGACTTGGGAGGCAACCGTGGACCAGTCGTAACGCTGGGCTTCGGCCTGGCCGGCCTGCGCCACCCGAGCCCGGCGTTGCGGATCACGCAAAGCCGCCACGGCCACCCGGGCCAGATCCTCCGGGTCTTCATTGGCGAAGTGGTCCCCGAACGTTCCCCCGCCCAGCACCGCGCGAAAAGCGGGAATATCCGAGGCGAGCACAAAACCACCCGCGCTCATCGCTTCGATAAGAATAATTCCGAAGGATTCACCCCCGGTATTGGGGGCTACGTAAAGGTCCACACTGGCGAGCATCGCGGCTTTATCGGCATCGCTGACGGGACCGAGGAACGTCACCCGGGCGGCCGCCTCCCCGAAGAGTTGCCGTGCCGCTTCCTCATCACCTTTCCCGGCCACGAAGAAGCGCGCCTGCGGGTAGTCGCGCAGGATGAGTGGGGCGGCAGCGGCCAGCACCGGCAGACCCTTGCGAGGCTCATCCAGACGGCCGAGGAATCCGAAAGTGGGCGAGTCGGGCGTGCCGGTGAAGCGGGCATCACGCGGTACTTCGAAATCGGCGGTATATACGCCGTTGGGAATAATAAAAGCGTCTCCGCCTAAATACTGTACTGTGGTGCGGCGTGCTTCTTGGGAAACCGCGATACGCGCCTGGATCTTTTCCAGGATGGGGCGCAGCACCGGAGAAAAGAGGTCGAAGGCCCGGGAACGGTCCATGGCGGTGTGGTGGGTGGAGACGACCGGGCATTCCGCACTCATAAGGGCAAGCATAGAAACGGAAGGAACGAAAGGTTCGTGCACGTGGAGCACATCGAAATTCCCTTCCCGCAGCCAGCGGCGTACCGCCCGATTGACTCGCGGACCGAAGGAGAGGCGCGCCACCGAACCGTTATAGGGAATCGCCACGGAGGCTCCCACCGGTACCACGTAATCGGGCAGCGCCTCGTTTTCTTCACTCGGAGCGATCACCGAAACACTGTGTCCGCGGGCGATGAGCTCCTCGGCTAGATCCCGGATGTGGAATCCCACTCCCCCGGGCACGTCCCACGAATAAGGGCAGGCAATCCCGATGTTCACGGCGTTCCTTCCTTCGCGTCGTACTCTGCTTGGCGGCACGCAAGTTCCCGGGCGGCTTTCTCACGGTTAGTGCGGTAGCGCTCACCGTCCAAATCGGCGACAAAAACAGGCTGGAGCATATGCCAGTCCTCGGGGTGCTCAGCCAGCACGCCTTCAAAAGCCGTGATCCATTCCTGGGTGATTCGCTCGATTTCTGCGTGGCGTTCGCGCGGGGAAGCCGCGGCATCCACTCGCGCGCGGATGGGCGCGCCGCTGCGCAGCACCATCCGCCATCGGGTGGGCACTTCCCGGGTACGTTCCCTTTTCACGTAGTAGGAAAAAATAGGGACGACGGCGCAGCCGGTATCTATGGCAAGGATCGCCGGTCCGGCGGCGGCGAGCATGTTCTCCCCGAAGAATTCCACTTCCACGCCAGACGCGGTGAGATCACGATCAGCCAGAACCGGGGCAAGAATGGGTGCCCGGCGGGTATCCTCCGCGAGACGGTGGATCGCCCCACCGCCTTTGACCACGGGATAGATAACCATCCCAATATTTTCACGCAGGCGCACGAAGCGCTCGAAAACCTCGGCGGGTTCTAATTTTTCTACCAGGGTGTGCACAGGTGCGAGGAAATAGCGCGACCACGCCCCGGCCATATCCCAATTGCCCATGTGCATGAGCGCCCCGATGAGGGCATGGCCGCGGGAAAATTCCGCGCGAGCGGAATCGAGACCGTCCTCGATGACCCGCGCCGCTAAATCATCGGCTTCCCAGCTTCCTAGCCGCAGAGCTTCGTAATAGTAACGCATATAGGAACGCATGGCGGCGCGACTGAGCCGGCGGGCTGCCCGGCCCCGCACATCTGGGCGTACCCGCGCGAGGTTGCGGCGCAATTGCTGGGTTCCGCGCAGCGGCAGGGCTCCGGCGACCGTCCCGACCGCGGCAAAGAGACCGCGGCCCACCGGTTCAGGAAGTCGAGCCACCGCCCCGGTGGCACGGAAAAGAAGATTGCCGAGATTCACTGGCCGCTCCCCTGGCCGACCCGCGCACCAGCACCGTGCTCCGCGCGGGACTGCCGGTAGACCGTTACCATGCGCTGGGCCACCGTGATCCACCCGGCTACCGCGAGATAACCGAGAGCCACCAGCAGCACCCATGCACTGGCCCCGTAGCCGGTAATCAGCGCCCCGAGCAGCACGATAACCAGCCGGTCCGCGCGTTCACTGATCCCCACATTCGCGGTGAATCCCACCGCTTCGGCGCGGGCGCGCGCGTAGGAGGTGCACAGCGCGGCCGGGAGGGCCGCCAGGCAGGCCAGAGCCAGCCAGTCGGTGAGCCCGGCCGTCGCCCCGATGTTCCAGCGCGTGATCCACAGGAGAATCCCGCAGAATATCGCGGAATCTGCCAGGCGGTCCAGGGTGGAGTCCAGGAAGGCACCCCAGCGGGACGCGGTTCCGGTCAACCTCGCAATTTGGCCGTCAAGACTGTCGAAAATCACGGTGATTCCGATAATCCAGGAGGCCCACACGGGGTGCCCGAGGGGATAGAGGATGAGGGCGCAGGCCACCACCGCCACGGTTCCGGTGATCGTCACCGCGTCGGCGCTGATCCCCGCGCGCACGCATAGGCGCGCGATGGGACCGAAAATTGCCTGGGCCAGGGGCCGCCCGCTCCGGGAGAGCATTAGAACTTCTCCGCTTCCGGCTGATTAGCGCACCGTCGTACCACATCCACGATATGCGTGATCGCTTCGTCAATAGCGACCCCGTTATGCTGCTCGCCGTCGCGGAAACGGAAGGACACGGCGCCGGCATCGACGTCGTCCCCACCGGCAATGAGGGTGAAGGGGATCTTCTCCTTCGCGGCGTTCCGAATCTTCTTGCCGAAGCGATCATCGGACGTATCCACTTCGGCGCGAATGTGCTGTTCACGCAGGCGCCGGGCGATATCTTCGCAGTAGTCGTTGAAGGTATCGGCCACCGGCACCAGGCGCACCTGCACGGGAGCGAGCCAGGCGGGGAAAGCCCCGGCGTAGTGCTCGACCAGCACGCCCAGGAAGCGTTCGATGGAGCCGAAGAGGGCCCGGTGGATCATGACCGGGCGCTGGCGTGAACCGTCCGGCGCGGTGTATTCCAGGCCGAAACGCTCCGGGAGGTTGAAGTCAAGCTGGATGGTAGACATCTGCCAGGTGCGGCCGATGGCATCACGCGCCTGCACCGAAATCTTGGGGCCGTAGAAAGCCGCGCCTTCCGGATCAGGCACTAGTTCGAGGCCGGAGGATAGGGCCACTTCTTCCAGGGTGCGGGTAGCTTCTTCCCAGAGGTCGTCGTCCCCGATGAACTTCTTGGGGTCTTTCGTGGACAGTTCCAGGTAGAAATCGTTGAGGCCATAGTCCTTGAGGAGGGACAGCACAAAGGTAAGCAGGGAGGAAAGTTCCTCGCGCATCTGCTCGCGGGTGGTGTAAATATGGGCATCGTCCTGGGTGAAACCGCGGGCGCGGGTGAGACCGTGGATAACGCCGGACTTTTCGTAACGATACACCGTTCCGAATTCGAAGAGCCGCAGCGGCAGATCGCGGTAGGAACGCCCCCGCGCCTTATAAATAAGGGAGTGCATGGGGCAGTTCATCGGCTTGAGGTAGTAATCCTGATCCTCATCCACCCGCATGGCCGGGAACATACCATCCTTGTACCAGGACAGATGCCCGGAGGTCTGGAAGAGCTGGCCTTTGGTGATATGCGGAGTATTGACGAAATCGTAACCGGCTTCGATGTGGCGCTGGCGAGAATAGTTTTCCATTTCCATGCGGATAATACCGCCCTTGGGATGGAAGACCGGGAGCCCAGAACCAATTTCGTCAGGGAAGGAGAAAAGATCTAATTCGGTTCCCAGCCGGCGGTGGTCCCGGCGTTGGGCTTCCGCAATACGGGTCTGGTAGGCATCCAGTTCTTCTTTACTCGGCCACGCGGTGCCGTAGATACGCTGGAGATGATCGTTATTCTGATCCCCCTTCCAGTAGGCGGCCGAGGCGCGGGTGAGTGCAAAACCATTGCCGATGAACTTGGTGGAAGGCAGGTGGGGCCCGCGGCATAGATCGGTCCACACTACATCGCCGTGGCGATTGACATTGTCGTACATGGTGAGCCCGCCATGGCCCACTTCTACGTTCGCCCCATCCGCATCGTGACCCTTGGTGGTGATGAGCTCAAGTTTATAGGGCTGGGAGGCTTCTTCCTGGCGAACCTCTTCTTCGGTGACCTCGCGCCGCACGAAACGCTGATTTTCCTTGACGATGCGCTTCATGCGCTTTTCGAGTTCTTTCAGCATATCCGGAGTAACCGGGTCAATATTGCCGAAATCGTAGTAGAAGCCATCCTCAATAAAAGGACCGATACCCAGATTGGCATCCGGGTAGATCTGCTGGACTGCCTGGGCTAGCACGTGGGTGGCAGAATGGCGGAGAATATTGAGCCCGTCCGGGGAATCAATGCGCACCGGTTCCACTTCGGCGCCGTCCAGCGTGGTCAAATCCGTGGCCAAATCCTTGAGTTCCCCGTTTACTTTCAGGGCGATAATCGCGCGATCCGCGGCGAAATAGGCGGTTCCCGGGCACGGTTCGTCAAGGGTGACGAGGGTGCCGTCCACGGATAGACGTGCGGGCATAGTTTTCTCCTTAGTTCTATTTTTCACGGCATCCAAACCGGGGATGCCCGCCCACCAGGATACCTGTTTCACTCCGGCCACGCCCGCGCGGCCCTACCGCGAACACGGCGAAGGGGACGCACCTCACGCCTGGTGAGATGGTCCCCTTCGCTATGAGTCACGGCTGCGGCGCAGCGCGGTGCCGGTGTGCGCTAACGCGGTACAGGCGCGCGCTAGCGCCGACACCTGCCGGTAAGCGCCAGCAATTTAGTTTTCGACCGCGGAGGCCTTCATGAACCAGCCCTGCAGCTCCAGGTTGCGAGCGACCCCGATGAGTAGGTCACCGCTGAGCGGATCGGCTTCGTCCACCTTGGACAGGTCATTCTGAATACGCCGGGACGCTCCGTAGAGCTTTTCTGCCATCACGGTATAAACATCGTCCACATTGAAGGGACCGGTACCAGCATCATCGAGACCGCTTTCCTTGGCCACGGTCACGGCCCGGCCATCCGGGAAACCACCGATGGTTGCGATACGTTCGGCAACCTCATCAAGGTCAGTGCGGGTGACGGATACGACTTCATCAAGAGCGAGGTGCAGAGCACGGAAACGCGCACCCTGAATATTCCAGTGGTACTGCTTAGCCTGCAGGGAGAGGTCAATAAGATCGGTCAGCGTGCGCTGAAGAGCATCGATAACAACTTTTTCGGCCATTGATCCATCCTTTCGTTTACGTATATAGGTCTACCCGCTCTATTGCGGAAAATATAGTCAGGAAGACCTAACGCACGGCCGCGCGCGGTACTTTTTTCACCCGCTTTTTCCGCACGACGACGCCATTTTCCCGCGTGGTTGCGCGCTTTTACGCTCATGGCATGATTGCTTCTAGCCCGAAGCGGCCACCCGGGACTTTAGTCATGCCGTACCCGCATTCCGCGCGCCGCACACCACAGACACGGGCGGGTAGAGAGGCGTCAAAGCGTGTGCGTTGCGGGCTGTTAGGGACGCAGAATCTACGTCGCGAATATAGAACCGCAGAAAAACTGTTACCCACCTACATTCTCTTAGCTGGCCCTACCGTGATCACTCGATCAACATGGGCAAGCATGGATGACGTGAGGTGATGCCCCTAAATAGCAACGCCACGACGTCAAGCCCCGCAGGATGCAACGCGTCGACGTCGGCCCTACAGGATGCGCCCTCCCGGCAGGAGGCCCCACAAAAAGCAACTCCACGACATCAAAACAATTTCTTAATGTAGCTGCCGTTGCGCTTTGATGTCGGGCTGATGCGGCTACCTCCCCACGAGAGTCTCAAGAGCCTCACAAGCTTCAATAGTCACACCGGTACCTGGGAAGGGGGTATCTGTTTTCAGAGCTGTACTGCGCTTGTCGTACATGCGAAGTACATCCCGGAAAAACACACCTTCCTCACCGGCGCGGACGCGGCGGCCCTCAAGCGTCAGTTCAAGCTGGATATTAGACACCTTCCTCACCGGCGCGGACGCGGCGGTGAGGCAATGGCCGATGCGGGGTCCGGTGCAGTGCTCCAGTGCGGTGGTCCGGTGCGGTGCCCCCCCCTCGCACTTTGTTCCCGGGCACGGTTCATGCAGCTCCAGACCGGACCCAAGCCAACGCCACAGCGCCATTAAATATTTCTGTCCATTATCCCATTCACGAAGGTCACGAGGGGTACGCCGCAACTTTGGAGCCACCGGGCAGCTGAGGCATGACAGGTGGGAAGCCCTTGAAGTAGCGATCTGTGGGGAATATATGTGGTGGGCGATACTGGGATCGAACCAGTGACCTCTTCCGTGTCAGGGAAGCGCGCTCCCGCTGCGCCAATCGCCCGAGCGGATGACGGGGCTCGAACCCGCGACCTCAACCTTGGCAAGGTTGCGCTCTACCAACTGAGCTACATCCGCACTGTTTCACAGCGAGCCACTATTTTACCCAACCGTGAGAGCCGGGTCAAAATGGCGCTGCGAGGAAATAATGGTGGGCGATACTGGGATCGAACCAGTGACCTCTTCCGTGTCAGGGAAGCGCGCTCCCGCTGCGCCAATCGCCCCGCGAGGTGGGTACGGGATTCGAACCCGTGTACACGGCTTTGCAGGCCGTTGCCTCGCCTCTCGGCCAACCCACCGTCCGGATACGTGAGAGGAGTATGGGCACCGTGTGCCGCTTTGCCTTTCTTCACATCCGAGCGGATGACGGGGCTCGAACCCGCGACCTCAACCTTGGCAAGGTTGCGCTCTACCAACTGAGCTACATCCGCGCGGCCACTCAACAATCACTAACCAAACCTGCCGGCCAGGCTATACCGTGGCGGGAACCGCCGCGGCGACGTCGATGACATCGAAAAACTATAGCGACTTTCCGAGCGCCCGGTCAAACCGGGGCAGTGAGGTGCACACCACGTTAGTTAAATTTGAGTTTCACCGCTCGCCCCCTATAAGCTTGCGTGATGCACGGGCCGTTACGGTCGCCCGGGCGATTAGCTCAGTGGTAGAGCGCTTCGTTCACACCGAAGAGGTCACTGGTTCGAACCCAGTATCGCCCACCGTTTCACTAGATTTTCAGTATATTCCCACTTTCGTATGAGATACTCAGGTATGAGAATTTGGCCTGGACACCCGTATCCGCTGGGCGCTACTTTCGACGGCACCGGCACGAATTTCGCGATCTACTCCTCCGTGGCTGAGAAAATCGAGCTCTGCCTGCTTGACGATAACAATAAGGAAACCCGTGTGGAACTGCGGGAAGTCGATGCCAATGTTTGGCACTGTTACCTCACCTCGATTCGACCCGGGCAGCGCTACGGATATCGCGTGCACGGCCCCTACGATCCGGCCCACGGTCTGCGCTGCGATCCTTCCAAATTCCTTCTAGATCCGTACGCCAAAGCGATCGAAGGTAATATCACGAATGCCCAGGAAGTCTTTTCCTATGATTTCAACGATCCTTCGCAACCATGCACCTTGGATTCGCTGGGCCACGTACCGGTCTCCGTGGTCATCAGTCCCTATTTCGATTGGGGTTATGACCGCCCACCCAAGCATGAATATAACGAGACCATTATTTATGAAACGCACGTGAAGGGCTTCACCCAGCGCCACCCGGATGTTCCCGAAGAATTGCGCGGTACCTACCAGGGCCTGACCCACCCACCCGTTCTCGACTACTTCACCTCGCTGGGGGTGACAGCTATTGAGCTTATGCCGGTGCACCAATTTATCAATGACACCTCGCTCCAGGATCGAGGGCTGAGCAATTACTGGGGTTACAACACCATCGGCTTCTTTGCACCCCATGATGGCTACGCCACCAGGTCGCGCGGGGAGCAGGTCGATGAGTTTAAGGCCATGGTCAAAGCTTTTCACGAAGCTGATATTGAGGTCATCCTTGACGTGGTCTACAACCACACCGCGGAAGGGAACCACATGGGCCCCACCCTATCCTTCAAAGGTATCGATAACCGGTCCTACTACCGCCTGGTTCCCGATGACCCACGGCACTATTTCGATACCACCGGGACCGGGAACTCCCTGAATATGACCTCCCCGCACACCCTCCAACTGATTATGGATTCACTGCGGTACTGGGTGACGGAGATGCACGTGGATGGTTTCCGTTTCGATTTAGCCTCCACTCTGGCCCGGGAACTTCACGCGGTAGATAAGCTCTCCTCCTTCTTTGACATCATCCAGCAGGATCCCATCATTTCCCAGGTCAAACTCATTGCCGAACCCTGGGATGTGGGCGAAGGTGGCTACCAGGTAGGAGGCTTCCCCCCGCTATGGACAGAATGGAACGGCAAATACCGTGATACCGTGCGTGATTTCTGGCGCGGGGAACCCGCTGCCCTTCCGGAATTCGCCTCGCGCCTGACGGGCAGCGCAGACCTGTACGAATCCTCCGGGCGCCGCCCCTTTGCCTCCATTAATTTCGTGACCGCGCACGATGGTTTCACCATGCGCGATCTAGTTTCCTATAACGAGAAACACAACGAAGCCAACGGTGAGAACAACGCGGATGGAGAATCTAATAATCGCTCCTGGAATTGCGGGGAAGAAGGCCCCACGGACAATCCCGATATTCTCGATCTGCGCGAACGCCAAATCCGTAATTTCATCTCCACCCTGCTACTTTCTCAAGGCGTGCCAATGATTTCCCACGGTGATGAAATTGGGCGCACCCAGGGCGGTAATAACAACACCTACTGCCAGGACAATGAGATCGCCTGGGTGGATTGGGATCTCGATGACCGCCAGATGGATATTTTACAATTCACGCGGGCAGCGATTGCTTTCCGCAAGAACCACCCGGTCTTCCGGCGCCGGCGTTTCGTTTCCGGTTTCGATCCTGTTTGTGAAGGATGTCTGCCGGAAATCGAATGGTTCCGCCCCGATTCCAGCCAGATGGAAGATTCCGATTGGGATTCCGGTTTCGCGCGTGCCCTGATGGTTTTCCTCAACGGCGCTGGCATCCGCGAACCTGATGAGCGCGGGAACCCAATTATTGATGATGATGTCCTCCTCATGTTCAATGCGGGCGACGACGAAGTTGAGTTCGCAATCCCCGGCGGCGACTACGCCCGCGAATGGACAGAGGTGGTTAATACCGCGGCGGAGGTGAATCCCCAGCTGATTTTCGCTTCCGGGGATACCACCAGTCTGATCGGGCGCTCGATGCGCGTTTTCGTGCATGAGCCCTCCGAAGAAGATATCGATGATGCCCTGGCCGGTGCTCAGAAAACTACGCCGACCGTGCGCTAAGCTCGAAAGTATGACCGCAATCACTGATACCTCCAGTATTCCAGCTCTACGTTCCCACGTACCCGGCGCCGGGCAGCGCCAACCCGTGTCCACGTATCGACTGCAACTCGGTCCCCATTTCACCTTCGCGGATGCCACCGCCCTGCTCCCCTACCTCGTGCAGCTCGGGATTACCGATGTGTACTGCTCCCCCATCCTCCAGGCAGCCCCGGGATCCACGCACGGCTATGACGTAGTTGATCACACCCGGATTTCCGAGCCGATGGGTGGGCGGGACGGTTTTGAGGCTTTTGCGAATGCGGCGCACGCTGCTGGCCTCGGCATCATCGTTGATGTGGTTCCCAACCATATGGCGATGCCCACCCCGCTCTACCTCAATCGAGCCATGTGGTCCCTGCTGCGCGACGGGCCCGAGTCGCCCTACGCTTCCTGGTTCGATATTGACGTGGAGTCCAGCGACGATGGGATCCTCATCCCGGTGCTGGGCGAACGCGTGGGTACGGCGCTGGCCCGGGAGGCAATTGCGCTCGATCACGTCGTCGTACCAGGTTATGAGGACGACGGCGAAGTTCCGGTACTGCGCTACTATGACCACATTTTCCCGGTCCGGAAAGGCACCGAATTTCTACCGCTGGCAGAACTGCTGCTACGCCAGCACTATCGGCTCGCCTATTGGCGAGTAGCTGAAGAAGAACTTAATTACCGACGATTTTTTGATGTGGATACCCTCGCGGGGATTCGGGTAGAGGATCCCGAGGTATTTCACGCCTCCCACGCGCTGCTGCTGGAGCTCTTCCACGCCGGTTTTATTGATGCATTCCGTATCGATCATCCCGATGGGCTCGCCGATCCGCGCCAGTATATGGAGCGCCTGTACGAGGCAACCGGCGGGGCGTGGATCGTAGCGGAGAAAATCCTAGAAGGTAATGAGAAACTCCCCTCGGATTGGAAATGCGCGGGGTGCACCGGGTACGAAACATCCTGGCGCATTGGAGCACTGCTAACAGACCCGGAGGGAGTGCGCTCCCTCACCGCGAATTTCGTGCATCTTTCCCATACCACCGAGCCGTATCCGGTTCTGGAGCGCGAGGCGAAACATCAGATTATGCATTCTTCTCTCCAGGCGGAAGTAGAACGGATGGCGCGACTCATGGCGGAAGTATGCCACGACGACCTGCGCCTGCGCGATCATTCCCAACGCTCCTTGCACGATGCTGTTTCCGCGCTCGTCATCTGCATGGACCGCTACCGAGCGTATGTGGTTCCCGGCGAAAAACCGCATGCCAGTGCCGAAGCTGCACTCCTCGAAGCCGCGGAACGCGCCCGGGGACTACTTTCCGAGGATCGCTGCGAAACCCTGGATGTTGTGGTGGATATTTTGCTCGGGCGAGAAATTGGCTCGGCCGCAAAACGCCACGACGCCTCCCGGAATGAGGCAATTATCCGTTTCCAGCAGGTATGCGGAGCGGTCATGGCCAAAGGTGTGGAGGACACCGCTTTTTATCGCTATACCGCGCTCACCTCGGCAACGGAGGTGGGATCCGATCCGCGGCGTGCATCGATCACCCCTGATGAACTGCATACCTGGACCCGGCAGATGATGGCCGATTGGCCTGCGATGATGACCACGCTCACCACCCATGACACCAAACGGGGAGAAGATACTCGCGCCGCTATTGCCACCCTGGCGGACTACCCCACCGAATGGATTGAGCTTCTCAAAGGGCTACGTGAACGGCACGCCACCTCCCGCCCGGCTGAGCTCGATGGCCAGATCGAAAATCTCATGTGGCAAACAATTATCGGAACGTGGACGGATAACGGACCGATCGAAGCTGATCGCCTCATTGATTACCTGCGCAAGGCCGCCCGGGAACAAAAAACTTGGACCACCTGGACGGAGCCGAATGAAGCATTGGAAACCGGACTTTTTACCTATGCTCGTTCGGTGATTTCCACCCCGGAATCGGTGGCTGAGCTCACGGCCTGGTGGGAGCATACCCGGCCGGCGCGCCGCGCACGTATCCTCGCCGCGAAGGTGCTGGCTCTCACCCTTATCGGGGTGCCCGATACCTATCAGGGAGAGGAAATTACCCGGAATTTGCTAGTCGATCCTGATAACCGCCGCCCGGTCAATTACCAGCGCCTTGTCGATATTCTCGACCACCTAGATGCCGCGGAGGCGCTACCCGCGCAAGCGAGCGTCGATGAAGAGAAAATGTGGGTGACCTCGCGCCTCTTACGCCTGCGTCGCGACCGCCCTGATACTTTCGTTTCACTGCGTTCAGGTTACGAGCCGCTAGCTGCTACCACCGGGAATATTTTTGCATTTACCCGCACTCTGGACGGAGAGCCGGATGTTATTGTGCTGGTCTCGCGTCTCGCGCACCGCCAGGAACTGGCCGGCGGCTGGGGCGATGCGCATATCGTCCTCCCGCCCGGCCGTTGGCGCAATGTTCTGGCGGACGGCGAGCTCGAGGGGCCTCAGCTCTTCGTCCGGGATGCCTGCGCAAGCCTGCCGGTGGCGGTCTATGCCCGCTGCGAAGCCGAAATTCCGCGCGAAACTGGATCCGGACACCGCACCGAAGCGCATCCCGAAGCCGGCACCGAAAGGAGCGGCGATTAATGGAACCGCTGAGCGTGTGGGCACCGGGACGCGCGAGCGTTGATGCCCTCGTGGACGGGGAACGCCTCCCCTTCCGACCGGTCACAGCCTCAGATATGACGGCAGCTCGCTCTGGGCGCGACGGCGCTGCTCTAGCTAGCGGACCGGGATGGTGGATTCTCGATACCGCCCTCCCCGCCGGCACCCGCTACCGCATCAGTCTGGATGGCGGAACGGGGCTGCCTGATCCGCGTACCCGGCGCCAACCCGAAGGAGTCATGGGTCCCTCCGAAACTGTTGATCTCGACGCTTTCGAATTTTCGCCCTTCCCCGGGATTGATCCGCTCGGCAAAGTGTTTTACGAACTGCATATCGGCACCTTCACCCCGGAAGGGACTTTTGAGGCAGCGGCGCGAAAATTCGGGTACCTGCGCGACCTCGGGGTGGATATCGTCGAGGTCATGCCGATTTGCCCGGTGCCCGGCACCCGCAATTGGGGCTATGACGGCGTGGATATCTATGCGGTCACCGAAAATTACGGCGGCCCGGCGGGTTTCGCACGTTTCGTAGAGACCGCGCACCGCGCCGGACTGGCGGTGTGCCTGGATGTGGTCTACAACCATTTCGGACCGGACGGGAATTTCCTGGCGGAGTTCGGCCCCTACACCACGGATCGCTATTCTTCCGTGTGGGGCCCGGGCGTGAACGTGGACGGCCCGGATTCCGGCCCGGTGCGGCGTTATTTTATCGACAATATGCTCCAGTGGGCCCGTGACTACCACGTGGATATTTTTAGGCTTGACGCCGTCCACGCGATCCGGGACCGTTCCGATCACCACATCCTCGCAGAATTATCCGACGCCGCCGCGGCTTTCGCCGCGGAGAGTGGGCGGCATATCGCGCTCGTGGCAGAATCGGACCTCAATGATGTGAGGATGCTGCGCCCCACCCGTGAGGGTGGCTACGGTATGGATATGCAATGGGCTGATGATATCCACCATGCCCTACATACCTATGCAACCGGGGAAAATTTCGCCTATTACGGGGATTTTGCGTTACCCGGAGCCCTGGAGAAGGCCATGCGCCGCGTCTTCGTGCACGACGGTAATTTCTCTACGTTCCGGAATCAGAATTGGGGTTCTCCGGTGCCCGATGCGCTTGATTCGCGCCGTTTCCTTGTCTATACCGAAAATCACGACCAGGTGGGTAACCGCGCACTGGGAGACCGCCGCTCCCATACCCTGAGCGCCGAACGCGCCCTCGTCGCCGACGCGCTCATGCTGCTCTCCCCCTTTACGCCCCTCCTCTTTATGGGCCAGGAGTGGAGTACTTCCACACCTTTCCAATTCTTCACCGATCACACTCCGGAGCTGGGAGAACGTGTGGACGCGGGGCGGATTGCGGAATTTCGCGACTGGGATTGGGGTGAACACGCCGGTAAAATTCCCCCGCCCCAGGCGCTTTCCACTTTCACCCAATCGCACCTGAACTGGGCAGAATTAGAAGAACCTTCCCATGCTCGTTATCTCGAAGTGACCCGGGAGCTAGTGCGGCTGCGGCGTGAGCACCCAGATTTTGCTTCCCCGCAGCGAGAAGATTCAGAGATTGTACGCTTGGGCACTGCGGGTTATTACCGGCGCGGAGCGAGCTTCGTGGTTTTCCATGTAGGGGCAGCGACCTCCCCGCTCCCCGGCGAAACACCGGCCCGCACGCCGGCCACGGAAACCGCGCTTCCTACCCGGGTGCAGCTACCACCCGAGGCAGGGCAGCTGCATACGCTCCTCATCTGGGGCAGCGTTACCGTGGCCGAATCCTACGTTGATTTTTCCGGTCCTGGCTTCGCGGTTCTCAGCCCCCACAATACCTAGGCCCGAGACGCGACTCGCGCTGAGGAAGCTTTGCCTACCTGCTGCGCCCCAGACGTTCGCGCGCGGCACGCACCGTGCGCGCGACGGCGCGCTTCGCGTGCAGGGCGAACTTGAGCGCCCGGTAGTAGCGCGGACGCAGCGGAACATCCCAGGCCCCGGCCACCTCGGTGAAATCCGGGGCAAATTTTTGTTTGTATCCGGTCACGCCTTCCAGTTGCGGGGCGCGCTCCGAATGTACTCCCATAAGATCATAAGATTTCCGCCCGGTTTCGCGCAGCCACGTCATCGTATGCATATCCATGAACATAGAAGCGTGGCGCTGGCGTGCCTCCGCATTGGTCGCCCCGTAATAGGCCTCCCCGAGATCATCGGTGGCGAGCACAATCTGCCAAGCTAGTGCCCGCCCCTCCGCGCGCGCCACGAATAACCGGGCGTTATCCGGGCCCAGAGATTCCAGCATCGTCACGTACTGGCTCATCGGTGCCGCCCCGAAATCATCACGGGTAGCAGTTTCGGTGAGGATGGCGTACAGCTCCGGGAATACTTCCCGGGCCCGCTCCGTTTCGTCACAAAATTCCAGGCCTTCCGCCTCGGCTTTACGTGCCTGACGGCGTCCCGACTTGGAGAAACTCGCCCGGATCTCCGCATCCGGGCGTGCGACGTCGACCACCACGGTGCGATCATAGGTAACCGTCTGCAGTAATTCGTGCAGATCCGGAGCCCGGTGCCAGGCGTGAATCCTCATAAAAGCGAGACCGCGGTCCGCGCGCCGCACCAGCTGCGCCAGCGCGGTCCGAAACTCCAGTTCTTCGCCGGCCGTGGGCCGTTCCCCCAACCACACCGGGCCTTTTTTCGCCCACAGGTAAGTAAAACCGCGCCCTTCCATCCGGGTGAGAGAAATAAGGGCACGCGGCTGGCCGGCGCTATCACGCCACAGGAAACGCCCGAAAGGTGCGTGACCGGGAAGTGCATCCTCATAGCGATCCCAGGCGGGTAGCTGCTCAAGGGGCAATCCGTGGCCCGCGGCCAGGTCCAGGTAGGTGGTGTCATCGATCCGCGACAGCGAGAGTGTAGACATGCCGCCATCCTACCCGCGCGGCGCGCCTGGCTAAAACCCATGCACCGGCGCATTACGGTAACTAACGTGTCTCAGATTCATGCACCCGAGGACTTCCTCACCGCGCTCGATAGCCTGCGCGGGCACGAGTTTCGTCCCGAGCTGCACATCGTGCAGATACCGCCGCCCAAGCGTATAGCCCCGTGGGCCGTTGCGCTTCAAGCTGAGATTAACGATTCGACAGCGATGGAACCGGATAACTACCGCGGAGGAGCCCGCTTCGTGGTGCTTCATGACCCGGCCGGCCAGGAGGCCTGGCACGGAACTTTCCGGATCGTATGCCATATGGGGGCGCCGATGGATGCGGCCATGGCCGGCGATCCGCTGCTCGGCGAAGTAGCCTGGGCGTGGTTGGCCGATACTTTGGATGCGCACGGAGCTGACTACCACCACCTGGTCGGCACCGTGACCCGCATGTACAACGAAACCTTCGGCGGGCTGGAACTCTCCTCCTCCCTGACCGAAGTGGAATTACGGGCCTCCTGGACGCCGAACAGCCCCGATCTTTATCACCACGTGCGCGCCTGGGCAGGTTTTATTGCGCTGGCCTGCGGCCTAGCTCCGGAAGGAACGACGGCGCTGCCAGCTCGCTAGGTGCGATCCCGCTAGGAGGTGGCACTCCTGCGCGTGGCAACCCCGCGCCTGCGCAGTCCCGCTAGTATTAACCGCGATCCCTAGTCTGATGCAGTTGTGAGGTTATGACGTCTTCTTCTATTCGCTGGAGCGAAGATCCCACCCGGGTCCATGTGGATACCCCGCGTGAAGGTATCCCCCCGCTCACCACCGGTTCCGCCTATCGCCCCGCACTTGCACGGTTGCGGCGCGGCAGCGGCCCCGTCGCGGTAGATGTGGAACGCGCCATGGGAATCCGTTATTCTGCCCGGGCCTACCTGATTCAACTGCGCCGCGAGGGCTCGGGAACACTGCTATGCGATCCGGTAGGAAATGAGGAGTACTACCCGGAGCTGGCCGCGATTCTTGGCGATGCCGTGTGGATTTTGCACGCTGCCGATCAGGATTTGCCCTCCCTGGCAGACCTGGGTTTACGGCCGGGACCGGGCAAACTTTTTGATACCGAAGTAGCCGCGTTGCTCTTGGGTGATGAACGTATTTCCCTCCAGGCTCAGCTCGCGGAAAATCTAGGATTGCTCCTCGCCAAAGAACATTCGCAAGCGGATTGGTCAGAGCGCCCGCTCGCCGATGAGCTGCGTTCTTATGCCGCGCTCGACGTGGAATTGCTCGCTCCCCTGCGCCACGTGCAACTCGAGCGCCTGGAGCGGGCCGGGCGCCTGGAATGGGCGGCCCAAGAATTTGAAGAGATCCGCACCCGGCCTCCCAAAGCAGCTCCCGCAGAACCGTGGCGGCGCGCCACCCACCGCCAGGATTTTTCTTCCCGGCGCGATCTCGCCCTGGTGCGGGCCCTGTGGCAGGCCCGGGATCGCATCGCCCAGACCACAGATACCGCCCCGGATCTGGTACTTTCCCGCGCCGATATCGCGGCCCTGGCACGGCGTCGCCCGCGCTCCCTGGCTGATGTGCGTACCTCCAGGCCGTTGCGTACCTGCGGGAAACAGTATTTGGCTCCGGCCTTGTGGCAGGCGGTGGCCCAGGCCTGGGCACTGCCGAGCGCTGAACTTCCCGAACTCGCCCCGGCCCGCCCCTCCCGACGCGCCGAACGCGGAATCCCGCACCTACTTGACCACGTGCGCAGCGCGGTTCAGGAACGCGCAGCGGAGCTGGGAATCCGCCACGATGTACTCCTCAAACCTGCCGTGCAGCGTGAGCTGGCGCGTCTGTTGCGCCGCCGGGTAGCGCATACCGCCCCCGCCATTGGTGATGCGCTGGCCGAGCTGGGGGCACGCCCCTGGCAGGTGGAGAATACCGCGGCCTGGATTGCCGCAGCGGTGCGCTCTTAGCACAGCGCTGTCACCACTTCAAAGTGGTGGGTATTGGGGAAGAGGTCGGCAGCACGCATGGACTCCACGCTTCGCCCGGACTCCACCATCGTGGCCACATCACGGGCCAACGCGGCCGGATCGCAGGAAACGA
Organism: Actinotignum sp. usb-actsch-213; assembly: GCF_059085665.1. NCBI lineage: Bacteria > Bacillati > Actinomycetota > Actinomycetes > Actinomycetales > Actinomycetaceae > Actinotignum > Actinotignum sp. usb-actsch-213. Next base: position 15,030 of record NZ_JBHNSQ010000045.1, on the reverse strand, counting down.
GAACTATCCGGCGGGCCCGGCTCGCTGCGGCGGCCCGGGCCGCCGCGATTCCCAAGCCGCTCCGGGGAGGATCGGCGAGGAGGATATCGGCGTCGTCGATATCACGCGCGGAAATAGCAGCGGTACGGGCACGCGCCCACGGGTAGGGCCGCAGATTCGCCCGGGCGTCCTCCACCGCGGTACGCGCACCTTCCAGGCTTTCCACCCGGCCGGTTTCCCCGACCGCGCGAGCCAGCGGCACGGTAAGCAAACCGGCACCCGCGTAAAGTTCGAGAATATGGTCGCCGGGCTCCGCGCCGGTGGCGCGGGTCACCAGATCGATAAGGGTGGCTGGCGCATCGCGGTGCACCTGCCAAAAACCGGAGGCTCGCACCCGGTAACAGTAGTTCTCCTCCCCCACGTGCACCTCTTCTCGCACAAAGGGGGAGCATTCCGCGCCGGTCGCATCGAAGGTGCGCCCGCCGACGCTCACCGCGAGCGGACTGGCCGAGGGCGCGAGGATACGCACCCGCTGGCCATCGCGCAGCGGGCCGAGGCTGCGGGCGAGCCGGGTGAGGTAACGTCCGTCCCACAGCCCCAGCTCCTCGATCTCCTGGACGGCGAGGGGCATAGAAGTGATGGGCAGAACCTCACGGCTGCCTTCGCGGAACATTCCGAAACGTCCCGAGGTCACAGTCACGTCAATGCGAGTGCGGCTCGCCCAACCGCCGCTAGCGCGGTCGGATTCCAGAGCCGTGACCGCAGGAACGATCCCCTGTGTTTCCAGATGATCACTGAGAGCTTGGCCACCAATCCTACGGAGAGTTGAGCTAAGGACCCGGGTTTTCCACTCGTGCTGGTAGTCAAACACAACGTGTCCCAGGTCTGCACCGCCCACTCCCCCGGGTCCGGCTTCCGGCCAGGGATGGGCCTGGCGGTACGGCGACGGATCGCCGAGGACCTCAATCACATCCCCGCGGGCGAAGCGGGCGCGTTCCTCGGTAAGGGCCACCCGCACGCGTTCCCCGGGCAGCCCGAAGCGAGCCAGAATCGCTTTGCCGTCGGCACGCCCGATGGCAATACCGCCGTGGCCGATATCTTCCAGGGTGATATCGACGGTCGAATAATGAGCTTGAGCAGCGGGTGTGGTCACAGGTCTTCTCCCGAGTGGATTTGGTAGGGAACTTGCACCAGCATGAGGCGCGAGTCATAGGACAGGTCAGCGAAAAGTGGGGGTACGGATCGGCGCAGGTACACCCGATGCCACAGGGTCGTGGATACCACTTTCGGCGCGATAACCAGCACAATATCCTGCGGGTGGGTGTCGAGGAGGAAACGAATGTAGTCCACGAGCGGCCCGCGCGCCCCGCTCGTGGGACTACCCAGCACGGTCAGGCCCACCGGCAATTGGGATTGGCTCCAGGCGGCGCGCAGCGCGGCGGTACGGCTTTCGCTCAGGTCCACGGTGAGCGCGGTCAAGGTGGAGGGCCGCAAGGCCCGCGCGTAGGTAACCGCCCGCAAAGTCGGCAAATTGAGTTCTTGAACCAATACCACCGCGTGGGTACGGACCGGAAGTCTCCGCCCCGCTCCTACATCCAAGGGTTTGAGGTGGGCGCTCATCTTTCCGCGCCCGCGCTGGGCGATGAGCATCCCCGCGGTGGGCACCGCCACCGCCGCGAGCGACGTGAGGGTCCAGGCAGGTTGCATGGCCACCGTGACGAGGAGGACAACGAATCCCGCCAGCGCGAAGAAAGCGAAACCCCAGCGCGAGGCATGCGCAGCCCGGCGTTCCTCCCGCCGCTCCGAAGTTTTAAGGATCTGCCCACCGCGCAGGGAGAGCGCCGCGCAATGCAGCGTAAATATAAGGAAACATACAAAGACAAGGGCGACGACACCGGCGTGCGTCGTCGACAAAAATACCCCGAGAGCGCCAGCGAGAACCGCAACCAGCAGCACAACACCGCTGCGGGCCCGGAAAGCTTCCGGGGCGGCGAGGCGAGCGGGCAGGGCGCCGTCGAATGCAAGTTCCCGCAACAGCCGCGGGAGGCGCTCGTAAACCACGAAAACGCAGACTAACCCGAGGAAGCCGAAGGCAATGGCGGTGACAATACGACCGGTACTTCCCCAAAACGCCGTACCCATAACGATACTGGGTAGGCCCACCGGGACCGTGAGGATATCCAAGCGCATTTCCAGATAGAACGTGCCCGAAAGCACCACCGCGGCAACACCGGCAATGGTGCTCAGGGCGCGCGGCCCTAAGAAACGTTCGCGCCCGGTACCGATGCGCCCACCAACCAGCAGGACCACCGCGGCCAGGAAGCACATAATGACAAAAGTATTTCCGAGCGGGTGGATAGCTTGGGAACCGGGTAGTTCTTCGGCGCGGTTGGTGATGAGGTCCGCGAGGGAGACGGTGCCGCGGGCTTCGCGCACCAGCCCGGTGACAAGGGTTGCGATAATCACCCCGCTCGCCGCGAGCACGGCGAGCAAGGCGCCCGCCAGCGGTAAACGCCAATGCAGCAGCGCGGGCAGGGCGCAGACCACGACCAGCGGGATCTGAATGAGACGCCCGTCCACTGCCAACGGGGTGAGCGCATTCACCGCCATACCTACCAGGCCAGCGGCCAGGACCAGGAGCAGCGCGAAAGCCGCGAAACGTGCGGCAGCGGCAACCGTCCCGAAAGCTGGTGAGATATAGCGTGAAACGACCTGGTGCGCGGCTTTGCCTGGCACCACGCGAGAAGCCGCGATGGTGGCCGCCACCACGAGCGCAAGCACCGCGGCCCCCGCCAGCGCCATGGCGCCCACGAGGGTGGGGTTCGCGAATGGTGCCCCGCGTTGAATACTGCGTGGGAGCAACACCACCGCCAGGCAGACGCAGGTAGCCGCGCCCACGTACTGGGACATCCCCAGGAACGATAATTTTCTCATCACTAGGATACGGTACCCGCTTTGCGGTAGCGTAATGTAGTGCACTTCGTAATTATGGGATGCGGGCGCGTGGGTGCCGCGCTGGCGCTCTCGCTTTCCGCCATTGGCCATTCGGTGGCCATTATCGACCAGGACGCTGAAGCTTTCCGCAAGCTCCCCGAAGATTTCCCGGGGCAGCAGATCACCGGCGTGGGTTTTGATCGCGATGTTTTAGCGCGCGCGAATATCGACGACGCCGCCGGCTTCGCCGCCGTATCCTCGGGCGATAATTCGAATATCATCGCAGCCCGGGTGGCGCGCGAAACTTTTGGCTTGACCAATGTGGTGGCTCGTGTCTACGATCCCACCCGCGCGATTATCTACGAACGGCTCGGAATTGCCACGGTGGCCCCGGTGCGCTGGACGGCGGACCGGGTGCTGCGCGAACTCATTCCGCTGGGACCCCACCACGAATTCCGCGATCCCCTCGCCCGGATTTCCCTGATTGAAGTTGCGGTGGATCGCCGCTGGTTCGGGCGCACCGTGGCGGATGTGGAAGACGAAACCGGGGCGCGGGTCGCCTATATTATCCGTAGCCTGGCCGGGCTCCTCCCCCACAGTGACACCGTTATTCAGGACGGGGATACTCTCAAAGTGCTCGTGGCTTCCGCGGACGCCTCCGGCGTACAACATATGCTGCTCAAATCGGAAGGTGCGCAGTGAATATTCTCATTATTGGGGCTGGCGCCGTCGGGGTGTCGGTGGCCCGCGAACTTCTCAAATCCGAGCATTCGATCTCTATCGTGGATAAAAAGCCCTCCGCTATGCGTATTTCGAGTGCTTCGGATGCGGATTGGCATCTGGCTGACGCCTGCGAAGTTCCCGCATTACGCGAAGCGGGCGCGGCGGAGGCCGATATTATCGTGTGCGCCACCGGGGATGACAAAGTAAATCTGGTGGTGTCTTTGCTGGCAAAAACCGAGTTCGGTATCGCCCGCACCATCGCGCGTGTCAATAACCCGCGTAATGAATGGTTGTTCACCGATGCCTGGGGTGTGGATGTCACGGTTTCCACCCCGCGCATTATGGCTTCCCTGGTGGAAGATGCGGTCTCGGATGGGTCGCTCACCCAGGTCATGCGTTTCCATCGCAGCGGGGCGAGTCTGTGGCAAGTTTCGGTATCCGCTGATGCCCCGGTGGTGGGAAGCGCCATCAGCGATATTGAGCTGCCCTCCGGAGTCGCCATTAACGCCATTATTCGTGATGGTGTGCCACTGACCGCCGATGCCGATTTAATCGTGGATGTGGATGATCAGGTGCTCCTCATTGATGGCGGGGACGATGTGGATATGTCCGCCCTCAAGGGCTATTTCCGGCCCCGCCCGGCCCCCGCTCAAGATGCGGAAGGAGAGGCCGCCGTAGATTCGGAAGGCTCCAGGTAGGTCCTGGCCGGGGGCAGGCCACGCACCAGTAGCCAGGTGGCCCAGAGGATAAGGCAGAAAAGCACCGGGCCGGCAATAATTTTGATAACGCCCAGCGCTGCGGTATTGCCGCTGATAAAGAAGGGCAGTTGTACGACGACGCGGCCGGCGAACATGGCGAGCCACAGCCATGTAATGCGGGTATAGCGCCGGTAGGTGAGCCGAGCGGCCGGGTGGGTGGCGTTGCGCCACGAGGCAATATCCCCGCGCAGCATCCCGATAATATATCCCATGATGGGCCGGCGGATGAGAAGGGAAATAGTCACTCCTACCGCGTAAGCGGCATTGGTGAGGAAACCGGGAAGGAAATAGGTTTCCGCGCGTCCGGAGCGCCAGGCGAAAAAGGCCGAGATTCCAACCACAAAAAGCCCGCCGAGGGCCGGCATCACGTCGATCCGCTGGATGAGCCGCACCACGATAGCCAGAACGGCCATGCCCAGAGGAACGAGGACCGCCAGGGGAATATTGCGGGTAGCTAAATAAATAATCACAAAAACAAGGGCGGGAACATTAGCTTCGATAACGCCGCGCACCCCGCCTATTGCTTTCCAAGCGTCGAATTCTTCCCCGAGAACCGCGCGCAGACCGCCGCCGGGTGTGGTGGTATCCATGTGGCCTCCCGGCTGTTCAGGGGTGCTCGCTAAAGCACGATATATTCCGGGTTATATGCTACCAGCACGCCCCTGCGCCGCAATGGCACTACCCGGGCACGAATACGGTCCCCGACCCGCACGCAGTCGATGGTGCGCCGCCCTTGGAAAATAAGGGTGAGGAGCCCCGCGGTGGTTTCCACAGCGATACGTACTTCCGGGGTATGGGCGCCACTCCCTCCGGGTGCGCCCGGGTACGTGATGGCGATAATATCCCCCGTCACCCACACCGGTGTAGCCATGGGTATCTAGTGGATCTCTTGGATTTCCGGGCCGCGCTTGGGGAGCTCGATTCCGGTATCAGGAGTTTCTGGTTCCGGCTCACCCTGCTGGGGAAGAGCGAGGGGAAGCAGTTCGCGCGGCGGGATAGCTTGAGAACCACGCACCACCACCAGATCATCGAGGACGCGGTGGAGTACCTCGGTACCGCGCTCCGGATCTACCGCCCCGCGCCCGGTCACGGCTACCCGCAGCAGCCAGCGCGGGCCGTCAATACCGATAAAGCGCACCGGTACCCGACCGTTCTCCGCGGGCATCTGGGCCTGGATTTCCGGGCCGTATTCCCCTTCGGCTTCCTGGAAACGCCCGCCCTGGTTGGCGATGGAGGAAATCACTTCTACCCGGATATCCTCCCACAGGCTAGCGGATTTCGGTGCGGCGAATACCTGCAATTGCACCGCGGAATCCCCCATCACGTAGACCACGCCAAGCACGACCTGACGTTCGCGATCCACGGAGAATTGCATGGTGGCATCGGGCAGAATCGGTAGTCGCAAGGCACCGCCGTCAATAAGAGCGGGATTCTCCGGGGCCTCGGATTCATCGTAGGGGCCGCGTTCCTTCGGGCCTACAGCGCGAGCTTCAGCTCCGGCAGCGGCCTCTCCACCACTTTCCACCACGCCGGAATTTTCCGCAGCGAGGTTCTGGCCGGTTTCTTCACGTTCTTCCAGCTGCGATGCCGCGGTCGTGTTTTTCTTCCGCCGTGAGAACCATGCCATAGCTTTATACTCCTCGTCCCGATTCCTTCATTCCCTCTAGTCTAATGAGGGAAGTCGCACCGTGTTGAGATGCGCTGTGGTGAGATACCGCGGCCCGAAGGGCCGCGGCGTCGTCGTACTTCCGGTTAGCCCGCGCAATCCACGCAGACGGGCAGGCCGTCTTCCACGTGATCCAATTGGGAGCGATGGTGAACCAGGAAACACTGTGAGCAGGTGAATTCATCATCCTGGGCGGGAATCACATTGACGGATAGCTCAACATTGGACAGGTCCACGCCGGGAAGCTCAAAGCCTTCGGCCGCTTCGACTTCGTCCTCGTCAACCGCACCGGATTGCTGGTCCGAGCGCCGCCCGGCGAGCTGTTCGAAAGAATCCTCGCGGAGCTCCTCGTCTTGCTTACGCGGAGCATCGTAATCTGTTGCCATAAAGTCACTCTCCAAAAGTGCCGGGGTCCATGCGGTGGATTCCGCACGAACCGGCGTCCACCCGCGAGAAACGGATCTTTCCGCCCTCGCGTATGGTCCTGACGGGTGGTACTGCGCGCTTAGTGTAACAGCACGCGCGGCACTTGGAAACACACCCGCGCCCAATACCTGCTTTTCGGGCCCGGAGGTGGCACCCTAAGAGTGGTACCAAGAGTAAGGGAAGAGATGAAAAAGCTGGAGCTGCTCGGCTTGCAACCCGACGGTCACAACCTCACGCTCAACGATGAGGAGGGTAATCGCTATTTGCTGCCCGTCACCGATGATCTGCGTGCTGCCCTGCGCAAGGATCCCCATCCCAGCACTCCCGATGAGGAGATCACCCCGATGGGGCCGCGTGAAATCCAAGCTCTCGTGCGTGCCGGCCGTAGCGTGGACGATATTTCCGAGATGGCCGCGCTGCCTCCCTCACGCATCTCCGCCCTGGCGTATCCCATTATTGCCGAACGTAACTACACCGCCGCGCAGGCCCGTAACTACACTCTCGGGCGCGACGTGGGCGGTTTCACAGTTGAAGAACTCGTCACATCCCGACTTGTTGCCCGCGATGTGGATACCGCCTCGATCACCTGGGATGCGGTGCGCGAAGCGGGGCAACCCTGGGCGCTGATCGTCCGTTTTGTATCCGCCGGGCGCGAGCACGAGGCCCGCTGGTTTATCGACACGGATCGCCATACTCTTCAGTCCCGTAATGATGAGGCCTCGTGGCTGTCGGAAACGTCGCTCACGGCCGATGCTGGCCCGTGGCGCCCGGATCACACTCCCGCGGTGGTGGCAGGAGCTGCGGATACTGTTTTTTCCGGTACGACGCCGCCCGCGGCGGTTCCCGCCGCGGTACCGACCTCCCCAGCTGCCCTCCCGAGCGCGGCGGATACTCCCCCGGCCCGGGCCTCTATTGATGAGGTGCTGGCCTCGCTTGATTCCCAGCGGGGTAAGTCACGCCCCATGCCGGATGCCGATCATGATATTGATCCCGATGAGTGGGACGGGGCGCACCGGGCTCCCGAAGATGAGGAGGAGTTGCGGGCTCCGGCCACCATCGTTTCCCTGCCCTCGCGCGAGGGGCAGCTACCCGGTCAGCGGGCGCTGCTGGAGCCCGAGGAACTCACCCAGGCCCCGGTGCTCCGCCCGGCTTCCGTTTCAGATGAGAGCGGGGCCGCTGGCTCAGCCGCGGGCACGGTTTCTGGTGCGGGTGCTGCCTCCGATGCCGATGGCGGACCGTCCGATGCCTCAACTGAGGCGAGCGGTGCGGCTGGCGCTGCCTCGGCTAGCGTGCCGGCTGCCGAAAAAACCGCGCCGGCAAGTGCGCCAGAGAAAACAGCGCAGGCAGGTACCGATGCACGGCGCGGGCGCAAGCGCACCGATCGGCCGACCATGCCGTCCTGGGATGAGATTGTCTTCGGTAAAAAAGACTAGCTTGGGCGGGTACACCGCTACGCATTCCGGCGCTACTTGAGCTCCAAAAGCAAGGGAATAAGCATTTCCGTGGGAGTAAGCGAACCGTGGACCCCGCGCATAAAGGTGGCCCCCGGCTGCATGTGCCCGGTGTGGACCACGCTCAGGTGGCCACGCTGGAAAGCGAGCACATCGCCCATAGCTTCGCGTGACTGCGCGGTAACCTGCCCGAACATGCCGGTCGCGATGGCTTCTTCTTTGGTGTACACCCAGGAGCGCCCCCCCAGGTAGTCCCGCCAGCGCGCCGCCACTTTTTCCGGTTCCCGGGTGTAAAGATGAACCGCGCGTTCCTCCCCCGAATATAGATCCACGCCTTCGCTTAACACGGGCGTGGTGGCCACATCTATACGTTCGCTCGGATCAACCATGCCGTGATCTGCGGTGAGGACCAGCAGAGTATCCGGGGGGAGCAATCGGGTGAGCAGGCGGATACCGGCATCCAGATCTTCGAGCGCCATGGTCCATTCCTCACTGGTGGCTCCCCAGCGGTGCCCGCGGTGATCAACCTCCCCCCAATACAGGTAGGCGAAACGCCCACCCTCGCGCAGGAACCGGGCGGCCAGGTGGACCCGGTCATCGAGGGCCAGCCCCCCGATAGCGGTAAAGCCACGCCAGGCCGCCCGAGTCAGCCCCGAACCGATATGGTCAGGATCTTGGATGGCACCCAGCTGCGTGGCCGTGCCGGGGCGGGCGACCTCCAGGCGCTGCGCCCAGGTGGGCACCGGCTGCCATTCTTCCGGGTCAAGCCCGCTATCCTCCCAGCTAATCAGGGAAAAGTTACGGCCGGTACGCGGGGAACGCAGGGAGTAGGACAGCATCGAGGTACACCCGGGGAGCGCCCCGGTGCCCAGGGTGGTGAGCGCTGCGGCGGTGGTAGACGGTGCCGTGGAGGTGAGTGGTTCGCGCGCGGTCAAGGCACGCAGGGTGGGCGCGTGGCCGATGCGCACCGCCAGGTTTTCCGCTCCTAAGCCATCCACGAGGACGAGGCAGACCCGGCTGGCCCGCGGCAAGTCCAGCACGCTCGCCCGCTGCGTATCAGGCACGCCCTCCCCCCGCGTATGTGGCACGCTCGCCCGGCCCGCTGTGGGGCCATCCACCCGTTCCGTTTCAGCCGCCGGGTTTTCCGTTTCGGGCAGCACCCCGCAGGCGGCCAAACATTCACCCAAGACGGCACGCAGGGAGCGCGCCCCGGGCAACACAGGAAGCTCAGTCATGCCTCTCAGTCTACTTTCCGCCCCGACACTCCTGTGCCGCCGCCCCGCGCGCGGCCAAAAAGCGGGATAATTGAGCAATGCCCAAGAATACGAGCCCCGCGGAACATATCGTCGATATTAACGTGTCGGAGGAGATGCGCACGTCCTTCCTCGAGTATTCCTACTCGGTGATTTACGCGCGTGCCCTGCCCGATGCTCGCGACGGTCTCAAGCCGGTGCAGCGCCGTATTCTCTTCCAGATGGGGCAGATGGGCCTGCGCCCCGACCGCGCGCACGTGAAATCTTCGCGTGTGGTGGGTGACGTAATGGGACGCCTCCACCCCCACGGTGATACCGCTATTTATGATGCGATGGTGCGCCTCGCCCAGCCTTTCACCATGCGGCTACCGCTGGTGGACGGTCACGGTAATTTCGGATCGCTCGACGACGGGCCAGCTGCCTCGCGCTACACCGAGGCACGCCTAGCTGCCCCGGCCATGGCAATGATTTCCTCGCTCGACGAGGACGTTGTCGATATGGTCCCCAATTATGACAACACGCTCCAACAGCCCGAGGTACTCCCGGCCGCGATCCCGAATTTGCTGGTCAACGGCTCTTCTGGCATTGCGGTGGGAATGGCGACCAATATTCCGCCGCATAATCTTATTGAGGTTATTAACGGGGCGAAGCACCTGCTGCGCCACCCGGATGCGAGCCTCGACGACATTATGCGTTTTATCCCCGGTCCGGATCTGCCCGAAGGCGGCAAAATTATTGGCCTGGACGGAATCCGTGAAGCATACGAAAGCGGGCGCGGGATTTTCCGAACCCGGGCGACGGCGCGCATCGAAAAAATCACCGCGCGTAAGCGCGGCATCGTTATTACGGAGCTGCCCTATCTTGTGGGTCCGGAAAAGATCATTGACAAGCTCAAGGACGCCGTTAACGCCAAGAAAATCCAGGGCGTCTCCGGGGTCCAGAACCTGACGGACCGGCACCATGGTATGCGGCTCGTCGTCGAAGTAAAAAATGGGTTCCACCCCGAAGCAGTACTCGCCCAGCTGTACCAGCACACTCCGCTCGAGGATTCTTTCGGTATTAATAATGTGGCTTTGGTTGACGGCCAGCCGCAAACCCTGGGACTGCTGGAGCTGCTGCGGGTGTGGATTGCGCACCGTATCACGGTGACGCGCCGGCGCAGTGAGCACCGTTTACGGGCCGCGCAATCTGATCTGCACCTGGTGGAGGGCCTACTTATTGCCGTCCTCAATATTGATGAGGTGATCGCGGTTATTCGTTCTTCGGATGATACCGCGGCGGCGCGCGAGCGGCTCATGGCGGTTTTTGATCTGTCCGAGGCTCAGGCTGATTATATTTTGGAGCTGCGGCTGCGCCGCCTCACGAAGTATTCGCAGATTGAGCTGGAAGGGCGCCGTGAGGAGCTGGAACGCACGATTGCGGAGCTGGAAGAAATCTTGGGGTCGCCCGAACGTTTGCGGGAGGTAGTGGCAACTGAGATGACGGAAGTGGCCCAGCAATTTGGGACTCCGCGGCGCACCGTGCTCCTGGAATCGGATGGGGCGGCCAGCGCCGCGGCCCCGCAAGCTCTCCCCCTGGAGGTTTCCGATGATCCGACGTGGGTGTTACTTTCGGGGACCGGGCTGGTGGCGCGCACCGCGGGTGGCGATGCTCCCGAACGCGGCGGCCCGCGTCGAGCCCACGATGCGATTATTTCGCGGGTTGCCACCACGGCCCGCGGGCATATCGGAGTGGTGACAAGCCACGGGCGCATGATCGACCTGGATGTACTTACTGTCCCCGCACTTCCGGATACCGCGGGGGCACCCTCGCTAGCCGGGGGCACCCCGGTGGCCGATCTTGTTTCTCTGGACTCCGGGGAACGCATCATCGGGCTGGCTCCTCTCACCGCCGCAGAGGGTGATCCAGTGCTCACCCTCGCCACCGCGCACGGGAGGATTAAGCGGGTGAACGGTGCTTACCCGAATAGGGAGAGCTGGGAAGTTATTACCCTGGCTGAAGGCGATAGCGTGGTGGGCTGCGCGCTGGCCCGCGATACCGACCAGGTGGTACTTATCACCAGCGATGCGCAGTTATTGCGCTTTGAGGCATCATTGGTGCGCCCGCAGGGCCGGGCCGGCCAGGGCATTGCCGGGATTCGCTGCGCGGAAGGTGCCCAGGTCATTGCCCTCGGGGTGGTGCCCGGTGATGATCTTGCCGGTTCCCTGGTGGTCACGATTGCCTCGAATGCGCAGGCGCTCCCGGGTACCGAACCGGGTAGTGCCAAGGTCACGCCCCTGGATCGTTTCCCCGCAAAAGGCCGCGGTACGGGCGGGGTGCGCGCCCAGCGTTTCCTGCGCGGGGAAAATGTTGTGGCACTGGCCGCTATCGGCCCAGAGCCGCTGCGCGCCATCACGGCCTCCGGCCAGCCGGTTGAACTACCCGCGGTTGAGGAGAAGCGGGATGCTTCGGGCAGTGCCCTGACGGTCCCGGTTGCGGCTATCGGAAGCTAGCCACGCGGCGCGAGCGCCCGCCTTAGTGTACGTGCCTTCGTACGTGCCTTCGCACACGCGGCTAGGCACCGCGCGCCGCCGCGGAACGCGGCTTCTTACGACCGCGCTGGCATATCCGGGAGCGGGTGGTGGACTACCCGGGTGCGTTCGGTAACCTCGAAACCGAAGCTTTCATACAGGCTCAGGCGCGCCGCACTGTCGGGGGTCAGGCAGGTGCCGTCCGGCTCGTAGTGGACGGTGAGATCCAACGTGGTGGCATCCATGCCGCTATCTGCCTGGGCGGCAATACTGGCGGCCAGCAGGCGGGCATTGACCCCGTCCGGGCTTTCGGCCCGCACCGCGAGCTCATCAACATAGCCCTCCCGGAATCCCAGCCCGGGCCAATCCTGCTCATAGGCGGCGGTCATAATGCACCCGAGTACCCGGGGCCGATCCCCGCGGGTATCCACCGCCAGGAAACTCCATTCGCGGCGCATAAAAGCACATTCGATGCGCCACTGCTCCCGGGTGTAAATCGGGTAATTCAATTTATCTGCGTAAAAAGAATTATGGGCAAGAAGTGCGGCGTCGTCCCAATCGGGGGTCAGGGGAACCAGCTCCACACCATTGTTTTCAGCATGCGCGGAAGGCGGCAAGGGCAGCGGTCCGCGGGTGAGCGGCCGACGCATTTGCAGGTAGGAAAGCCGGTCGGTGAAGCCGGCAGCCGCCAGGGCCATCCCCCGTTCCGGATCCCAACTTTCCACATTCGCCACGGCCACGGGGTGGAGAGTTCCGGCCGCCAGGGCCGGAGCTCGGCGCAATTGTTCGGCGAGCACCCCGCGAGCTGCCTGTTCGCGCAGCTCCGGGCTCAGCCCGGGGTGCACACTAGCTGAAAGGGTAACCGTGGGATGCGCGGTGCGCGCATCGTAGAGGCGCACGATACCGAAAGCAAGGAGGCGCCGGACCGGTGCTGCGTCGTCGTACCACCCGAAAACACTATGCGGAACCGAGGGCTCAAACATGAGATCAATTTCTTCGCGCGAGGTGCGGAAGCTGGAGTTCACGGCACTCTGGTGGGTATCGAGCAGCGTGAAAATCGCGCGGCCATCCGCCGCTGTGAGATCGCTCCACAGTATCGCGCCGTTACCCATGAGCCCTCCTTTACGGGTATGACTCTCAAGTGTAGCGAAGCGCGGGCCCGGAATCTTAGGCATCGATCTTGTCGTAGGAGATATCGTCGGCGCCCTCGACAATAAATTCGCGACGCGGAGCCACCTCGTTACCCATCAATACTTCAAAAACGGACTCGGCTTCCCGCAGCGCGGCCTCGTCCTCGATGCGGATGCGCCGCAGGGTGCGGTGGGCGGGATCCATGGTTGTTTCGGCGAGCTGGTGCGCGTCCATCTCCCCCAGGCCCTTGTAACGCTGGATGGGTTCCTTATAGCTTTTCCCGGCGCGTTCGAGCTTCTTGAGTTCCCGATGCAATTCCTCTTCGGAATAGGTATAAATATACGAGCCCTTTTTCCCGCCACGCCCGGCCACCTCGATGCGGTGCAGTGGCGGCACCGCGGCGAAAACCCGCCCGGCTTCCACGAGGGGACGCATATAGCGGAAGAACAGCGTGAGCAGGAGGGTGCGGATATGGGCGCCGTCCACGTCCGCATCCGTCATCATAATAATTTTCCCGTATCGCGCCGCCGCGAGGTCAAAAGTGCGCCCGGAACCGGCCCCGACCACCTGAATAATGGAAGAGACCTCCTGGTTACGCAGAATATCCGCGGGCGAGGCACGCTGGACGTTAAGAATCTTGCCGCGGATGGGCAGCAGCGCCTGGAATTCCGAAGAACGCGCCAGTTTCGCGGTGCCCAGCGCCGAATCACCCTCGACGATAAAAAGCTCGGTGTGCTCAATATCATCGCTGCGGCAATCGGCGAGCTTGGCGGGCAGGGTGGAATTTTCGAGCGCGTTTTTCCGCCGCGAGATTTCCTTATGGACGCGCGCGGCCACCCGCGCCCGCATTTCCGCCACGATTTTTTCGAGGAGCCTGGAGGTTTCAGTTTTTTGGTCACGTTTCGTGGACGCGAGGATACTGTGAAGTTGTGCGGCGACGACGCGCGCCACGATGGGGCGCACTGCCGCCGTCCCCAGGATCTCCTTCGTTTGCCCCTCGAATTGGGGTTCGGCTAACCGGACCGTGACAACAGCGGTCATCCCGGCCAAAATATCGTCTTTTTCGATTTTGGCGTCTTTGGCGGTGAGCTTGAGACGCCGCGAATTGGTATCGATCAGGGCCCGTAGGGTTTTCACCACGCCCTGTTCGAAGCCGCTCTGGTGCGCCCCTCCTCCGGGCGTGCGAATAATATTCACAAAAGATTCGGTGGTGGTGTCATAGCCGGTTCCCCAGCGCAGAGCCACATCTACTTCGCAGGTGCGTTCAACTTCCTGGGCGCGCAAATGCCCGCTTTCCGAATCGAGGACCTGCACGTTTTCGGTGAAGGTTTCACTGCCCGTGAGGTGCATGGTGGCGGTGAGGGCCGGATCGGTGGCCAGGTAGTCCACGAAATCGACGACGCCCCCCTCGTAATGGAACACTTCCTCATAGGGGCCGTTCTCCCCGGGGGTGCCCGCCAGGCCGCGTTCATCACGAATGGTGATGGTCAGGCCGGGCACCAGGAACGCGGATTGGCGTACCCGTTCGGTGAGCAGATCATAGGAGAATTCTGCTTCGGCCAGGAAAATCTGGGGATCAGCCCAGTAGCGCACGGATGTGCCGGTATTCTTCTTCGCTACTTTCCCGACCGTGTCAAGTTCACTGCCGTGGGTGAAGGCTTCAAAAGGAGCCTCCGGGGAGGGCTGAGTACCGTCCTGGAAACGCCCCGGTTCGCCGCGCTTGAATTGCATCTGGTAGACCTTGCCGCCGCGCCGGACTTTCACATCCATGCGCGCGGAGAGTGCGTTAACTACCGAGGCACCCACGCCGTGAAGGCCGCCGGAAGCGGAATAGGATCCGCCTCCGAATTTCCCGCCGGCATGCAGGCGGGTGTACACAACTTCCACTCCGGAAAGCCCCACTCCGGGGACGGTATCCACGGGGACACCGCGGCCGTCGTCGGTTACCTCAACCGAACCGTCGGCGTAGAGGGTGACGGTGATATGGGTAGCGAATCCTTCCAGCGCTTCGTCGATACCGTTGTCGATGATTTCCCAGAGGCAGTGCATGAGTCCGCGCGAATCCGTGGAGCCGATGTACATACCGGGGCGTTTGCGCACGGCTTCCAGACCTTCGAGGACTTGGAGATGGCGAGCTGAGTATTCTTCGGAAGTTGACACACCGGTAGTTTACGCGAACGGTTGTTCGCGAGCCGGTGC